>JBFWJM010000010.1:0-24286 GCA_050253205.1 Desulfovibrionaceae bacterium | reverse complement strand
ATGATCTCCTCGATGGTGCCGGGGCCGCCGGGGTGGGCGCGGCCCCGGTGCGAGGCGCGGATGAAGGCCTCCATGCGCTGCTCGATGTTCGGAAAGACCACCAGCCGGTTCACCAGCTCGTTGGGGGCCTCGGCCGCGAGGATGTTCTTCTCGGTGAGGCCGATGAAGTCGCGCCTGCCGAAGCGGGAAAAGCTGCGCTGCTTGCCGTAGGCCACCTGCGCGCCCTTGAACGGGGCCTTCATGATGCCCTCGCCGCAGCCGGTGATGTTTTCCATGTCCGGCAGGTAGAGGGTCAGCCAGTAGCCGCACTGCTTGGCGAACTCGTACTCCCGGCGCGGCACGCGGTGGCCCCCCCAGGTGAAGACCACGAGCCCGCGCTCGCCCCGGTAGAGCAGGCCCGCGTGCTCGGCGAACTTGCGCACCGCGTCGGAGTGGTCGTGGCTGTCGGCGCCGCTCTCCGGGGGCGGCGGGGGGAAGAGGATGTCGCGCAGCGCGGAGGAGACCTGCTCCACGGACTGCCAGATGACGTTCTCGCCGTCGTAGAGCACGTCTCGCGGGACGTGGCGCAGCAGGATGTGGTAGTCCCCGTTGCCGGAGCCCACCTCCGCGGTCATGTTGCGGAACTTCTCGCGTACGGCGCGCGTGTCGTTGTAGTCGGCCTTGTGGATGTTGATGAGCGCGCCGATGATCTCGATGAGGCGGTGGTTCTCGTCGCTCAGGCCTTCGTGCACGCGGTGGGCCTCGCGCAGGGTGAACTCCGTCACCCCGAGCTTGCGCACGAGAATCGGCAGCTTCAGTTCTCTGGTCATGTGGTTCCTTGCTGTCCCGTGGCCGGATTCGGCAACTCGCGCCTTGTAAACCACGCCATGCCAAAGGGCAAGGGGATGCGGCCCGGGGCGCGGCGCTACGGCTTCCGTCCGGGGGCGGATTCTGCTAGCGTCCGGCCATGCGCATCCCCTGCCGCAACGCCCTCTGCCGCAATGCCCACTGCCGCAATGTTCCTGCGAGGCCCGAATGAACCCGCGCGGCGAGAGCCTCTCCGCACTGCTCGACGCCATCGAGGACGGCGTGTTCCTGGTGGATGCGGGCGGGCGCGTGCTGCTGGCCAACAGGGCCGGGGCGTGCAGGGCCGGAGCGTGCAGGGCCGGAGAGCAAAGAACCGGGGCGCAGAGAACCGTCGACGGAACGGGAGCAGAGGACCAGAGCCAGGGCAAAGGCCACCTCGACGCGCTCTCCGCCGACCCCCGGGCCCGCGCCACGAGGCGCAAGTGGCTCGACCTAGTGCTGCGCCTGGGGCGGCCCGCGTATTTCGAGCTGGAGGACGGCGCGGGGGAGGCGGCCCGCGTCTGGGACGTGGCCATGTTCCCCGTGCGCCTGGCGCGGGAGGAGGGCGACGGGGCGCGGGTGGCCGTGGTGGAGCGCGACATCACCCAGCAGCGCCGCGAGCGAGCCGACCTGGCGGCCGCCAGGAGCGAGCGCGAGGCCATGCGCCACCGGCTCAAGGCCCTGGAAAAGCGCCTGGGTGAGGGGGGCGAAGGGCCCATCGGCTCCATCCTGGGCCGCAGCCCGGCCATGGAGGAGGTCCGCGCCCGCGTGGCCGAGGCCGCGGGGGTGGATGCCCCGGTGCTCCTGGCCGGGGAGCCGGGCACAGGCCGGGGGTTCGTGGCGGCCGCGCTGCACGCGGCCTCGCGCCGGGCCTCCGGGCCCCTGGTGCGGGTGGACTGCGCGGCCCTGGACGACGAGCTCCTGGAGCGCGAGATTTTCGGCCACGCGCGCGGCGCCTTCTCCGGGGCCACGCGCGGCCGGGCAGGGCGGGTGGCCGGGGCCGAGGGCGGCACCCTGCTCCTGGCCGGGGCCGAGCGCCTGGGCCCGCGCACCCAGCAGCGCCTGGCCCTGCTGCTGGAGACGGGCCGCTACGAGCCCGTGGGCGCGGACCAACCCCGGAGCGCGGACGTGCGCGTGGCGGTCTGCTCGCTCACGGACCTCTCGGACCGCGCCCGGCGCGGCACCCTGCGCCAGGACCTCTACTACCTGCTGCGGGCCATGGTCGTGCGCCTGCCCGCCCTGCGCGGGCGCGCCGAGGACATCCCCGGCCTGGCCGCGCACTTTCTGGCACAGTACGCCGGGGCGTTCGGCAAGCGCTTGCCCGGCTTCTCGGCCGAGGCGGCCCAGGCCCTGCTGACCCACCCCTGGCCCGGCAACGTTCGCGAGCTGCGGCACTGCGTGGAGCACGCGGCCATCCGCTGCCCGGGGGGCGAGGTGGCGGCCCACCACCTCCCGGAGGAGGTGCTCGCCGGAGGCCGCGCGGGCGCTGCGGGGAGCCGGGCGGCCGGGCGCGAGGCCGTGCTCCGGGCGCTGGAGTCGTGCCGCTGGAACAAGACCCGCGCGGCGCGGCTGCTGGGCATCAGCCGGGGAACGCTCTACGCCCGCATGCGCGACTTCGGCATAAGCGGCGGCGAGCCTGGTTCGGCACGCTGAACATGTTCAATTTGAACATCACCAAATAAACAAATCGTTCAATCCGGCTTCCCATGGGCCTGCCAAGGGTCTGATTTCTCGTCTCAAGAAAATCGCAATATACTGAAATTCAATATGAAATAAAAAGCCCTGACCCTGGAGGCCGCGAGGCCGCCAAGTGGCGGGTTTTTTTGTGCTCTTCCCTTTGCCTCGATCCTCCCGTGTGCTAGGTTGGGTTCGGTGTCTTTTCCCCGGTGCGGGAGCGACACGGGAGGTCGTGATGGTGGAAGAGTTGCGCAGGGCGGAGGCCGCGAGGCTGCTGGTGGCCGAGGATGAATCCTCGATCCGCGGGCTGCTGACGGGCATCCTCGAAAGCGAGGGGCATGCGGTGCTCGCCGTGGAGGACGGTCGCGCCGCCAGGGACGCGGTGCTCGGCGGCGCGGAGGTGGACGTGCTCGTCACGGACATCCAGATGCCGAGAATGAACGGCCTGGAGCTCATCGAGGTGCTCTCGCGCGAGCGGCCCGACCTGCCCGTGGTGGTGGTCACCGGGCACGGCGACATGGACCTGCTCATCGAGCTCATCCGCCTGGGTTGCGACGACTTCGTGCAAAAGCCCATCCGCGCCGTGGAGCTGCTGGAGAAGATCGAGCAGGTGCTGGAGAAGAAGCGCCGCCGCGAGGAGGCCGCCAGGCGCGAACGCGCCGAGCTGGCCGAGCGCCAGAGCGAGCTTGCCCGCGAGGCCGAGGTCTACGCCCGGGGGGTGAACGACCTGCGCGGCGAGATAGACCGGGCCGTGGCCGCCTACCAGGACCTCGTGCAGCTCGACCCCGACGGCTACAACGTGCCCGTGGCCTGGAAGCTCCAGAGCTACCGCCGCCTGGGCGGGGACTACCTCGGCATACGCGACACGCCCGTGGGCTGCGACGTGCTCGTGGCCGACGTGGCCGGGCACGACCTGGCCGCCTCGTACCACACCGTGCTGGTGAAGGCGTTCTTCGACCGCAACTTCAGCGCGGACCTCGACGGGGACACCTTCTTTCAGGTACTCAACAGGGAGTTGTACGACGGCGGGCGCAACGAGCGCATGGTCACGGCCCTGTTTCTGCGGCTCGACCTCGTGCGCATGTGCGGCGAGCTCGTTGCCGCAGGGCATCCGCGCGTGGCGCGCCTTTCGGCAGGGGGGGAGACCTCCGCGTGCCTCGGCTCGCCGGGTTCCGTGCTCGGGGTGCAGCCCGAGGTGCGCCTGCAGGCCGAAACCTTTGCCCTCTCCCCGGGGGACAGGCTCCTCCTGTACACGGACGGGCTGGTCAACGCCGGGTGGGTGGACGGGCCCACGGGCGAGCGCCACAAGCTCGGGCGCACCCGCCTGATGGAGATCGCCGCCGGGCACACGGGCAAGGACCTGCACGGGCAGGTGGAGGCCGTGTGGCAGGAGGTGATGGACTTTTGCCGCTACAAGCAGAACGACGACATGCTCCTGTTCGGACTGGAGATTCCAGCCGGGCTGCGGGAGCCAAACGAATAGCAGGAAGAACGGACATGATGCAGGTCGACCGCGACGAGGAGCGCTTGCGCTTCGAGATGGGTTCCGAGCTCCACGCAGTGGACAAGGTCATCGACGAGACCAAGGCCTTTGTGCGCGACAGGGGGGTGGAGGACGCCGGAGGGCTGGTGCTGGTGATGCGCGAGCTGTTGAACAACGCCATCGAACACGGCAACGGCAAGGACGCCTCCAAGCAGGTGACCGGGGCCGTGGAGGTCGTGGCGCCGAGGCGCTTCAAGATCACCGTGACGGACCAGGGCAAGGGCTTCGACCACCAGGAACTGGTGCTGCGCATGTCCGACGACCCCACGCAGCTGCGCAGCCGTGGCCTGCCACTGGTCAACGCCTACAGCGACGAGCTCGTGTTCAACGAGGCGGGCAACGAGGTTTCGGTGTACGTCACCGTTCCGGAGGAGACCGCCTTTGCCACGGGCGAGCGGGACGGCGTGCGCGTCATCTCCCCCAGCGGGGACATCACCGCCTCCGTGGCCGAGCGCTTCCGCTCGCTGCTGGTGGAGCTGCTCGACGCCGGCGACCGCCGCTTCCGCTTCGACCTCTCCCGCGTGCAGGACATCGACTCCATCACCCTTTCCATCTTCGTCATCTTCTCCAACATGTTGGAGAAGATCGGCGACGACCACCTCCTGGAGGTGAGCGGGGCCAACGGTGACATCGAGGACGTGTTCAACCTCACCCGGCTGACGAACAAGTACCGCTTCGTACAGGAGGGCTAGATGGGAAGCGATCCTTCCATTATCGAAGAATTCGTCGTCGAGGCCCAGGAACACCTGGAGAACATCGAGGACGACTTCCTGGAACTCGGGCAGCAGCAGGACGACCCGGACCCGGCGCTCATCGACAAGATCTTCCGCGCGGCCCACTCCATCAAGGGCGGGGCGGGGTTCCTGCAGTTGACCAACATCGGCGGTCTGGCGCACATCATGGAGACGCTGCTCTCCTCCATCCGCTCCGGGACCATCGCCATCAACGGCGAGATCATCGACGCGCTGCTCGCCGGGGTGGACAAGCTGGGCGAGATGCTGGCCGACGTGGACGGCTCCAACGCAATGGACATCTCCCTGGAGCACGGCCGCCTCGACGCCATCCTCAAGGGGGCCACGGGCGGGCCCGCCGAGGAGGTGGTGGTGACCAACGGCGCCGGGCAGGAAACCGGCTTCGAGATTTCCTCCCTGGACCTCAAGAACATCCCCAAGAACCACGAGTTTCTCTACGTCCTGCACTACGACCTCGCCGAGCTGCAAAAGCGCGGCAAGAGCCCCGTGGCCTTCATCCGCGAGCTGCTCTCCACCGGCGAGATCGTGGACGCGCGCATCGACGCCGGGAGCGACGACCTCAAGGACGGCCTGCCCCAGGGGCCCCTGCACTACGACGTGCTCTACTCCTCGCTCATCGGGCCCGAGACCATCGAGCTGGCCGTGGGCCTGGCCGAGGACAAGATCACCGTGGTGGACCGGGGGGCGCTGGAGGCGGCCGCCCCGGCCTCCAAGGCCGGAACCCCGGAGCCTTCCGCGTCGTCGTCGGCATCGGCTCCGGCATCGTCGCCAGTTTCATCGCCGACTCCCGGCCCCGCTCCCGAGGCCTCCAAGCCGCCCGTGAACGTTCCGCCCCCGCCGCCGGAGATCGACGAACAGTTCCAGATTCCCGTCACCCCGGAGATGATCGAACAATTCGTGGCCGAGTCCGACGAGACCCTGGAAACCGTGGAGCAGATGCTCATGGAGGTCTTCGAGCGGCCCGAGAACAGCGAGGAGAGCATCGCCGAGGCCTTCCGGCTGATCCACTCCTTCAAGGGCAATTGCGGCCTGCTGGGCTACCGCGGGCTGGAGCATGTGAGCCACACCATGGAAACCGTGCTCGACTTCTTCAAGCGCGGGGTGACCCCCCGGCGCGAGGCCGACCGCACCGTGCTCATGAAGGGGGTGGACACGCTTCGCGAGGGGGTGGGCGAACTTTCCGAAGCAGGGACCCTGGCCCCCAGGGACCACACCGAACTCCTGGAGGAGCTGGCCTCCCTGCTGCCGCAGGCCGAGACCCCCCGGCCCGAACGCGCGCCCGCGCCCGCGCGGCGCGCCCCGGCGGAACCCCGCGAGGCGGAGGCCCCGGGCGCCGCCGCCAAGAAGACCGTGGAGCGGCGCGACCTGCGCGTGGACCTGGAAAAGCTCGACGTGCTCATCAACCTGGTGGGCGAGCTGGTCATCGCCGAATCCATGACCACGCGCCACCCCGACCTGGCCGACCTGCACCTGGAGGGCTTCGAGCGCTCCGCGCACAACCTGCGGCGGATCATCGCCGACCTCCAGGACGTGGCCATGCAGGTACGCATGATCCCCCTCTCGCGGACCTTCCGCAAGATGATCCGCCTGGTGCACGACCTCTCGGCCAAGGCCGGGAAGCTGGCCAAGCTGGAGCTTATCGGCGAGGACACCGAGGTGGACAAGACCGTCATCGAGCAGATCGCCGACCCGCTGGTGCACATCATCCGCAACTCCGTGGACCACGGGCTGGAGCCCCCGGCCGAGCGCGAGGCCCACGGCAAGACCTCCATGGGCACCGTGACCATCGAGGCCAAGCACGAGGGCGGCGAGGTGCTCATCGTCATCAGCGACGACGGGCGCGGCCTCTCGCGCAAGAAGATCGTGGACAAGGCCCGGGCCAACGGGCTCATCTCCGGCGACGGCGCGAACATCCCCGACGACGAAATCTTCAAGCTCATCTTCGAGCCCGGCTTCTCCACTGCGGAACAAATAACCGACATCTCCGGGCGCGGCGTGGGCATGGACGTGGTCAAGCGCAACCTGGAGAAGCTCAAGGGCCGAGTGGACGTGACCTCGCAGCTCGGCAAGGGCACCCACACCATCCTGCGCATCCCGCTGACCCTGGCCATCATCGAGGGCATGCTCATCCGCGTGGGCAGCTCGCAGTACACCCTGCCGCTGCTCTCCATCCGCGAGTCGTTCCGCCCCGAGGCGGAGCAGATCACCACCACCATGGACGGCCAGGAGGTGGTCAGCGTGCGCGAGGAGATGATCCCCGTGGTCCGGCTGCACGAGATGTATCGGCTCAAGCCCGACACCACGGACCTGTGCGCCGGGATTTTGGTCATCGTGGAGTCCGGGCGCAAGCGTGTCTGCATCTTCGCGGACGAGATCCTCGGGCAGCACCAGACCGTGATCAAGGGCCTCCCGGCCTATCTCGGCAAGGCGCGCGGGCTTTCCGGCTGCACGATTTTGGGAAACGGCGAGGTGAGCCTCATCCTCGATGTGAGCTCGCTCATCGCCATGGCGGAGAATTTCAACTTCCAGGGAGGCAGCAATGTCGATGGAAACGGATAAGAACCTGGTCGAGGAAGAACTGTTCGACGAGGATTCCGAAGATACCCAAAAGGACAAGTATCTCACCTTCCAGATCGGCGACGAGGACTACGGCATCGAGATCCGCCACGTCACCGAGATCATCGGCATCCAGAAGATCACCGAGGTGCCGGACATGCCCGCCTTCGTGAAGGGGGTCATCAACCTGCGCGGGCAGGTGATCCCGGTCATGGACGTGCGCACCAGGTTCCACATGGAGCCCAGGGAGTACGACGACCGCACCTGCGTCATCGTGGTGCGCATCAACGAGTCGGCCATCGGCATGGTGGTGGACACGGTGAACGAGGTGGCCGACATCCCGGAGGACGCGGTCTCCCCGCCGCCCATGGTCTCCAAGGGCGAGGGCAGCCGCTATTTGCAGGGCATGGGCAAGATCGGCGGGGAGGTCAAGATCCTGCTCGACGTGAACCGCCTGCTCCACGACGAGGATCTCACCAGGATAGCCGCTGCGGCGGGGTGATCCTTCGGCACGGGCAAGAATGGCCGGACCCGCACGGAACAGGGAGATGCGCCCATGATGACCATAACCGACAAGGAATTCGCCACCATCCGCGAGTTCGTCTACAATTACGCGGGCATCAACCTCACGGAACAAAAGCGCGCCCTGGTGGTCGGGAGGTTGCAGAAGCTCGTCACCGAGAACGGGTTTCCGAGTTTCACGCAGTACCTCGACTGGGTGCGCAAGGACGGCGGCGGCAAGGCCGTGGAGGAGCTGATCAACCGCATCTCCACCAACCATACTTTTTTTTTCAGGGAGTCGGCGCACTTCGACTATCTGCGTGAAACGGCCCTGCCCGAGGTGGAGCGGCTCATGGCCCTGCAGCGGACCAGCGACCTGCGGGTCTGGTGCGCGGCGGCGGCCACGGGCGAGGAGCCCTATACCCTGACCATGGTCATGCGCGACTATTTCGGCTCGGGCTACGCCAAGCTCGACGCCGGGCTGCTGGCCACGGACATCTCCACTGCGGCCCTGTCCCAGGCCCAGCGAGGCGTGTATACGGACGACCGCGTCTCCCAGGTGCCCCAGCCGCTCAAGCAGAAGTACCTGCGCAACATCGGGCCGGACCAGTGGGCCGTCTCGGCCGAGCTGAAGAAGGACGTGCTCTACCGACGCTTCAACCTCATGAGCGAGAACTGGAAGTTCAAGAAGCGCTTTCACCTCATATTCTGCAGGAACGTGATGATCTATTTCGACCAGAAGACCCGCAATGCGCTCGCGGAGCGGTTTTACGACGTGATCGAACCGGGGGGATTCTTCTTCATCGGCCATTCCGAGACCCTCTCGCGGGAGAGCACGCGCTTCAGCTACGTCATGCCCGCCGTGTACAGGAGGGTGGCCGCATGAGCCCGAAGAAGCCGGTGCGCGTGCTCGTGGTGGACGATTCACCGCTGACCCGCTCCATCCTGGCGCAGGGGCTGGGCATGGACCCGGCCATCGAGGTGGTGGGCACTGCGGGCGACGCCTTCGAGGCGCGCGACAGGATCGTGCAGCTCAAGCCCGAGGTCATGACGCTCGACCTGGAGATGCCGCGCATGAGCGGCCTGGAGTTTCTGAGGCGCCTCATGCCCCAGTATCCCATCCCGGTGGTCATGGTCAGCTCGCTCACCGAGCGCGGGCAGAAGACCACGGTGGAGTGCCTGGGCGCGGGGGCCGTGGATTTCGTGGCCAAGTCGGGCTCCTCCGCAGGGGAGCTGAACGGCATGCTCGCCGAGCTGCGGACCAAGGTGAAGATCGCCTCCACGGCCAATGTCTCGCACTGGAAGCACGCGCGGTTTTCGGGAGCCGGGGGCGCGCGGCTGGCCGGAAGGGGGGCGTCGTTTCCGGGCCGCATCGTGGCCATAGGCGCTTCCACCGGCGGCACCGAGGCCATCCGCGAGGTGCTGGAGCGGCTGCCGGGAAACGTGCCCGGCATCCTTGTTGTCCAGCATATGCCCCCGGGGTTCACGGCCATGTTCGCCGAACGCATGAACCAGCTCTGCGCCATGGCCGTGAAGGAGGCCGAGGACGGCGACGCCGTGGTGCCCGGGCGGGTGCTCATCGGCGCGGGCGGCAAGCACCTGCGGCTGAAGAAGCGCGGAGCGGACTATTACGTCGAGGCCCGCCCGGGAGAGCTGGTCAACGGGCACTGCCCCTCCGTGGGGGAACTGTTCGACTCCGTGGCCGAGACGGCCGGGGCGAACGCCGTGGGCGTCATGCTCACGGGCATGGGCGCGGACGGCGCGGACGCCATGGTCCGGCTGCGCAGGACCGGAGCCAGGACCCTGGCCCAGAACGAGGAAACCTCCGTGGTGTTCGGCATGCCGCGCGAGGCGTACGTGCGCGGCGGTGCGGAGCGGCTCGTGCCGCTCGGCGACATCGCCGGAGAAGTGTTGAACCTGCTGGCGAAGAAGGCGACCACATGAAGCTCATCACCATCGGAGTTGGCGAACACGGCGCCTCCAAGGCCCAGGGCGAGGCGGTGAAGACCTATGCGTTGGGCTCGTGCGTGGCCGTGGTGCTGCTGGACCCCCGCACGCGCACCGTGGGCATGGCGCACATCGCGCTGCCGGAATCGTCCGTGCAGCCCGACCGCGTGAAGACCCGGCCCGCATATTTTGCGGATACGGGCATCCCGGCGCTGTTCGAGGCCATGCAGGCCCAGGGCGCCGCGCCCAACGGCCGCGGCATGATGGCCAAGCTGGCCGGAGGAGCCAAGGTCATGGACCACAACTCCGTGTTCAACATCGGCAAGCGTAACGTGCTGGCCATTCGCAAGATTCTCTGGAAGTACGGGCTGGGCCCCGTGGCCGAGGACGTGGGTGGCGAGATCAGCCGCACGGTCACGGTGGAGGTCAGCAGCGGCAAGGTGATCATCGACTCCGCTGGACGAGGGCAGTGGACCATATAGGGGTATACTCGTGAGCAAGGTCGAAGCAATCATCCGGGCGGTAAAGTCCATAGAGCCGCTGCCCCGGGCGGCGCTGGAGCTCATGCGCGTGCTCGACGACCCCGAGCACACCGTGGCGGACGTCGTGCGCGTCTGCGAGGCGGACCAGGCGCTGACAACCCGCATCCTCAAGGTGGTGAACTCCGCCGCCTTCGGGCTCCGGCAGCCGGTGGCCACCCTGGAGCGGGCGGTCTCCTTCCTGGGCAATCGCATGGTCGGGTCCATCGCGCTTTCCATCTCGCTCGGCGGGAAGCTCGGCAAGCATCTCTCCGGCTACGAGGCCGAGCGCGACCAGCTCTGGAAGCACAGCATCTGCGCGGCCATTGCCGCGCGCGAGCTGGCCGGGCTGGCCGTGCACCCGGTGGAGCCGCAGGTGGCCTATGTGGCCGGGCTGCTCCACGACCTGGGCAAGACCGTGCTCTCCGATTTCCTGGAGGGGGAGGCCCCTTCGCTGGTGGAACACATCGACGAAAACCGTTACGAGGATTTCGTGGACGCGGAGCGCAGGAGCCTGGGCATCGACCACACCGAGGTGGGCCGGGCACTGGGAGAGCACTGGAACCTGCCGGAGTCCCTCGTGGAATCCATGGCCCACCACCATTCCCCGGCCCGGGCGCCGGAGCAGTGGAAGCCCCTGGTGTACGTGGTGCACCTGGCGGACCTGGTGGCCATGCTGCAGGGAAACGCCACGGGCGCGGACGCCCTGCTCTACCATCTCGACCCGGAGTACGAGCACTTCGTGTGCCTGGACAAGGACGGACTGGAGCGCGTCATGGCGACGGTTTTCGTGGAGTTGGAACGCGCGCAGGCGCTTTTTGGATAAGGTGAGGAGAAACGAATGCAGAACATACTCATTGCGGACGATTCGGCCACGGCGCGGATGGTCATCAAGCGCTGCCTGCAAATCGCCGGGTTGCAGGACGCCTCGTTCCGCGAGGCGGGCAACGGCCAGCAGGTGCTCGATGCCCTGGCCGAGGCCCCGGCGGACCTGCTCGTCACGGATCTGACCATGCCGGTGATGGACGGCACCGAGCTGCTGCGGCGGGTCCGGGCCGACGCCTCCCTGGCGGGCATGAAGGTGCTGGTCATCTCCAGCGCCAAGAACGAAGCCAAGGAGCGCGAGCTGCTGTCCATGGGCGCTTTCGCCGTGCTGCCCAAGCCCGTATCCCCGGCCATGCTGGCCCAGACCCTGACCCCGTTCCTGCCGCAGACCGGAGGAGGTGCCTGGTGAACGTGAACAACGACCTGAAGAGCGCCTTGCAGGCCACGCTGGAGGAGATGTTCTTCCTGGAAGTGGCGGAGCCGAAGTTCTTCTGGGCCAGGGTCATGGTCCAGGAACCCTTCTCGGGTGCGGTGACGCTCGTCTTCCCCCGCCCCTTGCTGGAGACGGTGGCCGCAGGCCTCATGCCCGACCAGGAGACCCTGGACGAGCGCACCCTCGGCGACATCCTGGCGGAGCTGGTGAACACCGTGGCCGGCAGGCTGGTGAGCCTGGTGGTGGACGAATCGACCACCTTCAAGCTCAACGTGCCCGACGTGGGCACGGGCTGGCCGCAGTCTGGCCTGTGCCCGGCGGCCATCCAGCCCTATGAGATCGAAGGCAGGCTGTTCATGGTCCTGCTGGAAGGCGAAAACCTGGTATAATCGAGACGATCAGGACCGGTGCGCGAGGCGCCCGGCAGGGGGGAGCACGTGAGCGACGTGGAACTGGCGAAGCCCTTCATCAAGGCTGTCGTGGATATTCTGGGAACCATGGCCATGGTCCAGGCCAAGCCTGGCGTTCCCTTCGCCAAGAAGGACAACATCGCCGAAGGGGACGTGACCGGGCTCGTGGGCCTCACGGGCGACCGCAAGGGCTCCATATCCATCTCCTTCGGCAAGGCCTGCGCCGTGCAGATCGTCAAGAACATGCTCGGAGACGCCATCGACGACATCCTGAGCGACGTGAAGGACGCCGTGGGCGAGATCACGAACATGGTCTCCGGGCAGGCCCGGGTGGGCCTGGCGGAGCACGGCATCAACCTGCAAAGCGGCACTCCCTCGGTGATCATGGGCGACGGCCACATCATCAAGCACGTGACCACAGGCACGGTGGTGGCCATTCCCTTCACCACCGAGGCCGGGACCTTCACCATCGAGTTCTGCTTCGAGTAGGAGGACCATGGAACCCGAACGCGACTTTCTCGTGCTGCTCGTGGAGGACGACGAGGGCCACGCCGAACTGGCCATGGCCGCCATCCGTCGTCAGAGGCGCATCACCGGGGTCCGCCGCGCGGCCGACGGCGAGCAGGCCCTCGACCTGCTGCTCGGCGCGGGGGCGCACTCCGGGGAACCGCCGCTGAGGCCCGACCTGGTGCTCCTCGACCTCCGGCTGCCCAGGGTGGACGGCCTGGAGGTGCTGCGCCGGGTCAAATCCACCGAGGAGCTCAAGCGCATCCCCGTGGTGGTGCTGACCACCTCGGACGCGGACCGCGACATCCACGCCGCCTACGACCTCGGGGCCAACAGCTACCTCGTCAAGCCCGTGGGCCTGGAGGGGCTGGAGCGGCTCATGCACGACCTCGGCCTCTACTGGGGCCAATGGAACCAGGGCTCCCTCCGGGCCGAAGCGGGCGGGGCCTGATGCGACCGGGGGCCGGCGGGAGCGGCTGCGGAGGAATTTGGTGAGAACGGAGGCAACGCGCATACTGCTCGTCGAGGACGAGGAGGCGCACGCCGAACTCATCGGCGAGGCGCTCCGGCGCTCCTCGGACGCTTTTTCCGTGGTCCACGCCGCGAGCCTTGAGGAGGCCCGCCGGGAGCTCGCCGCAGCGGACTTCGACCTCGTGGTGGCGGACTGGCTCCTGCCCGACGGCACCGGCGTGGAGCTCCTGAACGCGGGCCAGGGCCTGCCCGTGGTGGTCATGACCAGCCAGGGCAACGAACAGGTGGCCGTGGACGCCATGAAGGCCGGGGCGCTGGACTACGTGGTCAAGTCCGTGGACACCTTCCGCGAGATGCCCCACCTGGTGCGCCGGGCCCTGCGCGAGCACTCGCACATGGTGGAGCGGGGCCGCGCCGAGCGCGCCCTGCGCGACTCGGAGGAAAAATTCCGCCAGCTCGCGGAGAACATCCGCATCGTCTTTTGGCTCTCCTCGGGCCGCAGGCTGCTCTACGTCAGCCCGGCCTTCGAGCGCATCTGGGGTCGCAAGGTCGACGAGCTCATGGAGCACCAGTCGCTCTGGCTCGACGCCGTGCACGAGGAGGACAGGGCCCGGGTCATGGCGCTGTTCCGGTCCAGGAAATACATCGAGGAAGGCTGGTTCGACGATGAATACCGCATCGTCCGGCCGGACGGCACCGAGCGCTGGATCAGCACGCGGACCTTCCCCGTGCTGGAGGACGGCGCGCTGGTGCGCATAGCCGGGGTCAGCGAGGACACCACCGAGCGCAAGCAGTTCGAGCGCAGCCTGGCCCGGGCCAAGGAGGCCGCCGAGGCGGCCAACGAGGCCAAGTCGCAGTTTCTGGCCAACATGAGCCACGAACTGCGGACCCCGCTCAACGGCATCGTCGGCATGACGGACCTGCTGCTGCGCACGGAGGTGGACGACAACCAGACCCGCTTCCTGAAGCTCTCCCGCGACGCCTCCCTGCGCCTGCTCTCCATCGTCGAGGACCTGCTGGAGCTCTCCAGCCTGGAGACGGGCGAGCTGGAGATCGACGAGCGCGACTTCCCCATCCGGGAGCTCGTCCAGGGGGCCTGCGAGAGCCGCCGCCCGGCCTTTGCCTCCAAGGCGATCGACTTCACCTGCGAGGTGGAGGAGAACGTGCCCGAGGTGCTCCTGGGCGATCCGTCGCGCATCCTCCAGGTGCTGGGCAACCTGCTCTCCAACGCGCTCAAGTTCACCGACGCGGGTTCGGTGGAGGTGCGCGTGGCGCTGTACCGGGTGCCGGGCTCTTCCTCCCCGGCCAAGGAGGAGCGCAGCGCCGTGACCCTGATCTTTTCCGTCACCGACACGGGCAGGGGCTTCGACCCGGCCTAGTCGCGCGAGATATTCGACAGCTTCACCCTGGGCGAGGACTGCATGACCAAGGAGCACGGCGGCACGGGCCTTGGCCTGGCCATCGCCCGCAAGGTGGTGGAGAGCCTGGGCGGGCGCATCTGGGCCGAGAGCGTGCCCGGCCAGGGCAGCAGCTTCTTCTTCCAGATGGTGCTGCGCGTGGGCGAGAGCCCCGCCCCGGCGGAGGGCGGCGAGCCGCTGCGCGTGCTCTATGCCGAGGACGACACCACCAACCGTTTCGTGGTCACGCGGTTCTTGCGCCAGCAGGGCTTCCACGTGGTGGAGGCCACGGATGGCCGCGAGGCCCTGGAGCGGCTGGCGGCAAACCAGGTGGACCTGGTGCTCATGGACATCCAGATGCCCAGGCTCAACGGGCTGGAGGTGCTCTCGCGCATCCGCACGGGCGAGGTGCCCGGGGTGGCCGCGGACCTGCCCGTCATTGCCGTGACCTCCTATGCCATGGAGAACGACCGTGAACGTTTTCTCCAGGCGGGCATGGACGACTACCTGGCCAAGCCCTTCGAGCTGGATGAACTCCAGGCGCGCATCGAGCGGGCCGTGGCCCGGCGGGCCAGGGAGCGGGCCTCGTGACCAGCGAAGGCGGCCGCATTCTGCTCGTGGAAGACGAACCCACCCACGCGGAGCTCATCCAGCTCGCCTTCGAGCGCAGCGGCTACGGCTTTGAGGTGCGCCATGCCTCCTCGCTGAAGGAGGCGAAGCGGCTGCTCGCGGAAGACCCCCCCGACCTGGTGCTCACGGACTGGCTGCTGCCGGACGGGCGGGGGCTCGATCTGCTGGAACGGGTTACGTCCATGGGCGAACGGCCTTTTCTGGTCATGACCAGCCACGGCAGCGAGCAGGTGGCGGTGGAGGCCCTCAAGGCGGGCGCGCACGACTACATCGTCAAGTCGCCGGAGATATTCGCCCAGATGCCCCACATGGCCCGGCGCGCACTGCGGGAGTGGGGGCACATCCGCCAGCGCCGCCTGGCCGAGGCCCGCTACGGGGAGTTTGTGCAGAACGCGCCCATGGGGGTGATCTCCACCACGCTGGAGGGCATCATCCTCACGGCGAACCCGGCCCTGGCGCGCATGTACGGCTATGCCTCCGTGGAGGAGGGCGTGGCCTCGGTGGCCGACGTGTTTTCCCACTACAAGGCCACGGACCAGCGCGCGGCCTTCCTGCGGGAGATCGCCCGAGCAGGGGTCGTGAGCGACTACGAAATGCTTCACCACCGGCGCGACGGCTCGGACATCTGGGTCTCCTGTTCGGCCCGGCTGGTGCGCGACGAGAAGGGGCACCCCAAATCCATCGAGTGTTTCCTGCAGGACATCACCGCGC
Organism: Desulfovibrionaceae bacterium; assembly: GCA_050253205.1. Classification (GTDB taxonomy): domain Bacteria; phylum Desulfobacterota; class Desulfovibrionia; order Desulfovibrionales; family Desulfovibrionaceae; genus JAHJKV01. The sequence goes on along the minus strand of JBFWJM010000010.1, from coordinate 8,583 downwards.
GCAAGCATGCCGAGCTCCAGGTGCAAAGCTACAGGAGAGAGCTGGAGCGCGATGTGCTCCAGCGCACGGCCGAGCTGGAGGAATCGCGCCAGCGCCTTTCGGACATCATCGAGTTCCTGCCGGACGCCACCTTCGTGCTCGACGCCGACGGGCGGGTCGCGGCCTGGAACCAGGCCATGGCGGAACTCACCGGGGTGCCCAAGGAGCGGGTGCTCGGCAAGGGCAACCACGAGTATTCCCTGCATCTCTACGGGTCGCGCAAGCCCGCCCTGGTGGACCTCGTCCTTTCCGGGAAGAGCGCCCACATGCGGGGCACGCTCCGGGAAGGGGCCCACGCGCTGATGGTGGAAACCTACCTCGACGCCCTGCAAGGCGGAAAGGGGGCGTTCGTGTCCATCAAGGCCTCCCCCCTGCTGGACAAGGACGGAAACGTGGTGGGCGCGGTGGAATCCGTGCGCGACATCACCGCGCGCAAGCGGGCCGAACGCGCCCTCAAGGAGCAGTTGGAGTTCATCCAGGCCCTGGTGGACGGCATCCCCAGCCCCATGGTCTACCGCGACAACGAAGACCGCTTCCTGCTGTGCAACCGCGCCTTCGAGGTGCATTCCGGGCTCGACCGGGAGGAGATCATAGGCTCGGGTCCGGGGGACGTGTTCACCGGGGCCATGCTGGAAAAGGTGCTGGAAACGGACAAGCTCCTCGCCGAGCGCGACCATGTGGTCTATGAGGCCCGGGTCGAGTCCCACCTGGGGAAGACCACGGACATCATGGTCCGCAAGGCCGTGCACCGCGACGCGGACGGCCGCCGCCTCGGTGTGGTGTCCGTGTTCATGGACATCAGCGAACGAAAGCGCATGGAGCGGGAGATCCGCGCGGCCAAGGAGGCCGCCGAGGCCGCCAGCAAGGCCAAGAGCAGCTTCCTGGCCACCATGAGCCACGAGATACGCACCCCGCTCAACGCGGTCATGGGCATGACCGAGATCACCCTGCAATCGGAACTTTCGCCGGGCCAGCGCCAGAACGTGCAGGCCGTCATGGACTCCGCTCGCCACCTGCTCGACGTGATCAACGACATCCTCGACTTCTCCAAGATCGAGGCCGGGCGCCTCGAACTGGAGGAGCTGGACTTCCACCTGGGGGAGACCCTGAGCCCGCTCCAGCGGACGTTCTCGGCCCAGGCAGCGGAAAAGGGCGTGGCCTTTCACCTGGAGCTGGACCCCGGGCTGCCCCCCGTGCTCCGGGGCGATCCCTTCCGGCTGCGCCAGGTGCTGTTCAACCTGGTGGGCAATGCCATCAAGTTCACCGAGCGGGGGCGGGTGTGCCTGGAGGTGCGCCGCGTCTCCGAGGGGAGCGGCGCGGGGCCGGAGGTGTCCTTCAGGGTGGCGGATACGGGCATAGGCATCCCCGGGAACAAGCTGCGCGGCATTTTCGAGAGCTTCAGCCAGGTGGATTCCGCCACGAGCAGGCGCTACGGAGGCACGGGCCTGGGCTTGTCCATCAGCCAGCGGCTCGTGGTCATGATGGGCGGGCGGCTCGAAGTGGAGAGCAGGCAGGGCGAGGGCAGCGTGTTCCGGTTCACCCTGGCGCTGCCGGAAGGCGACGCCGGGGCCCTGGCCCAGCCGGAGGAGGAGGCCTCCGCCGTGGGGCCGCTCAAGGTGCTCGTAGTGGAGGACAACCCCCTGAACATGAGCGTGGCCCTGCAACACCTGGAGCGCATGGGCCACCAGGCGAGCCCCGCCGGAAACGGCCGGGAGGCCCTCGGGCTGCTCGCGCGCGAGCCCTTCGACCTGGTGCTCATGGACCTGGAGATGCCGGAGATGGACGGCCTGGAGGCCGTCCGGCGCTTGCGCGCGGGCGAGGCGGGGGCGGCGGCCTCGGCCCTGCCCGTGCTGGCCATGACGGCCCACGCCGTGTGCGAGGTGCGCGACGAATGCCTCGCTGCGGGCATGACCGCCTTTCTGACCAAGCCCGCCGAGTACAAGGTGCTGCGGCGCAGCGTGGAGAACGTCATGTCCGGCTGGAGCGCGCGAGACTGCCGCCGAGAGCGCGGCCTGGATCGCGGCCTGGATCGCGGCCTGGAGAGGCTGCCGGACCAGGAGAGGGCGGGAGGCGTTTCGGCCGAGCTCCGGGGCGGGGCCGCCCCGGTGCTCGACTGGCGCGCGTTTCTGGAAGATCTCGGCGGCAGGCGCCCGCTCCTGGACGGATTTTACGGAGAGTTTCTTTCCAATCTTGCGGCGGGGCTGGCCTGTCTGCGCGAGGCGCTGGAGGCCCGGGACCATGCCGCCCTGGCTGGGGCGGCCCACGCGCTCAAGGGATCCTCGGCCACGGCCCGGGCCGTGCGCTTGAGCGCGCTGGCCCGGGACCTGGAGCAGGGTGCCCGGGGCGGCAGGCCCATGGACGAGCTCCGGGCCCTGCTGCCCGCGATCGAGGCGGAAGCCGAGGCCGTGCGCCGGGCCATGGCCGCCATCCCTCCCGACCCGGCCGCCTGCTGACCGCGCCCGCCATCCGCGCCCGCCATCCCTCCCGACCCGGCCGCCTGCTGACCGCGCCCACCGACCGCGCCACGGACCGCGCCACGGACCGCGCCCACCTTCTGCGCTGCTCGTCATGCTCACCCCGCACCGCCCTCCGCACCGCCCCCGCACCGCTCTGCGCGCCACCAACCGCGTCCGCCATCAACTCCGCTCACCACATCCACCGACCCCACGGCGCGTCAGGCCCCCTCGCGCCGCTCCAGTGACTTCCCTCCGATGTTTTAGTAAGCGAATGAATGAAGCTTGACGGCGGTTCGTGCCCAGCGTGCTGATTCTTCGGATTCCGGCCTAATGTCTTGTTTCCCGGTGTCCGATGAAAACAGGGGAGCCTGCTGGCATGCCTGCGATGATTCGGCGGCCGATCGGTCCGTCGGGAATGTGGCATCCGGGCCGGGCGCGTGGCCCGGGCGGGCGACTTCCCGGCCATGCGTGGCGGCCATTGACGATGGCCACTGACGGTGGCCGTGAGTGGCGGTCATAAACGGCGGCCATTGACGTGGCGGGCTTGGGGTGCCCGGCGGGAGCCCGCTCCGGGCGTGTTGTGCCGGGGAGGCGCAGTGCCGCACCCACCGCTGCCGTGGCGGTTCCGCTTCCGGGTTCGTCGCCCCGGGTCCGTTTTTTGCATTATTTCTGGGCCGCCTGCTCCGGCAGGGGTTGCCGGGCGGGGCAGGCGCCCCAAGGGACGACGAACCGCAAACCGCGCTGCGCGCATGAGGAGAACAATGGCCAGGCCGAAGATTTCCGTGGTCGTGCCGACCTACAACCAGGCCGAGTATCTCGGGGCCTGTCTCGATTCCATCCTCTTCCAGGACTACCCCGACCTGGAGCTCATCGTGGTGGCCGACCCCTCCCCGGACGAAACCTCCGCCGTGCTCGCCCGCTTCCGGGAAGAGTGGCGCTCGGCCGAGGTCTCCTACGCCTCGCGCCTGGAGGACGACGGCTGCGTGAGCCGCACCCGGCACCACCGCTACCCCCAGCGGGGGCGCGAGGTGGTGGTGCTGGAGAACGAGACCCGCCTGGGCCACACCCCCTCGTACAACAAGGGGTTCCGCATGGCCACGGGCGAGTACTGCACCTACGTGGCCTCGGACGACGTCTGCCACCCGCAGTGGCTCTCGGAGATGGCCGCGCCGCTCGAACGTGGCGAGGCAGATTTCGTCTACTCCGACATGTTCATCTTCGATGACGCCGGGCGCATCCTGCGCGAGTTCAAACTTCCGGATTACAGCTTCGAGGCCTGCTTCGCGGACTGGTACCTCTGCGGGGTTTCCAAGCTCTACCGCCGCGAGCTGCACGAACGCCTGGGCTGGTACGACGAGGCCTACACCGCCAACGACCACGAGCTCTACCAGCGCTTCGCCCTCGGGGGAGCGAGGTTTCTGCACCTGCCCAAGACCCTCTACTCCGTGCGCACCCACGAGGGCCGCGAGCGGGACGTGCACGCCGCCGAGTCGTGGAAGCGGCTCATGGCCGAATCCAGCGGGCTTGTGCGCGAGGCGCGCGCGGCCCTGGCCCGGGGCGACGTATGACGGTCGGCTCGGGCGGCGGTACGCGGAAAATGGTTCGTCAAGGGAATGAACGAAACGTGAACCAAACGCCAGGGAGGCGCGGGGCATGAGCCACACCGTCAACATCTGGGGCCGCGAGGTGGGCCCGGGCGAGCCCCTGCTGCTCATCGCCGAGATAGGCGTGAACCACAACGGCTCCTCCTGCCTCGCGCGGGACATGGTCTCCGCAGCGAAAAAGGCCGGGGCGGACTGCGTCAAGTTTCAGACGTTCAAGGCGTCGCGCGTGGTCTCGGCCGCCGCGCCCAAGAGCGCCTACCAGCTCCTGACCACGGACCCGGCCCAGTCGCAGCTCGCCATGCTCCAGGCCCTGGAGATCGGCCGGGGGCAGTGGGTCGAGATCATGGACCACTGCCGCGCCGAGGGCCTGCCCTTCCTCTCCACGCCGTACAATTTCGAGGACGCCGACCTCCTGGAGGAGCTGGGCGCGGGCGCGTACAAGATCGCCTCTGGCCAGGCCGTGGAGCTGCCCTTCCTGGAGCACGTGGCCAGCAAGGGCAGGCCCGTGCTGCTCTCCACGGGCATGTGCACCCTGGCCGAGGTGGCCCGGGCGGTGGAGGCGATCCGGCGCGCGGGCAACGAGCAGATCGTGCTGCTCCAGTGCACCACCAACTACCCCAGCCGCGCCGAGGACGCCAACCTCCGGGCCATGGTCCGCATGGGCGAGGCCCTGGGCGTTCCCGTGGGCTACTCCGACCACACCACCAGCACCACCGCGCCCATCGCCGCCGTGGCCCTGGGGGCCTCGGTGGTGGAGCGCCACTTCACCCTGGACAAGAACCTTCAAGGCCCGGACCACAGTTCCTCGTCCGACCCGGCCGAGTTCGCGGCCCTGGCCCTGGCCCTGCGCGAGGCCGAGGCCTGCCTCGGCAACGGGGAGAAGCGCCCCTGCGAGGCCGAACGTCGCAACGCCCCGGGCATGCGCCGCAGCCTCTTCGCCGCGAGGGCCATCGCCGCCGGGGAGGTGCTTGGCTGGGGCAACCTGCTCTTCCAGCGGCCCGCCGGGGGCATCTCGGGCGAGGCCGCGCTGGGCGTGGCGGGCCGGGTGGCCGCGAGGGCCATCCCCGCCGGAGCGCGGCTCGACCTCGCGGACGTGGGGGAAAGGGCCAGGGAGGAGGGCGAGTGATGTCTCCCTGCACGTCCATGGCCGCCGCATGCGCCAGCAACGCGGGGAACACCCGGGCCGCAGTGCTCGCGGGGTTGCACCGGGGCTGGCTGGCGCACCTGGAGCGGCGTTTTCCGCCGCTGGCGGCGCTCGGGCTTTCGGGTCTGGAGCATGCCCTGAATACGGGCCAGGAGACGGGCCAGGAACACGCCCTGGAGACGGGCCTGGAAGCATATTTCGCGGAGGTCGTCCATCTGGATGCCAATGCGGCGCGGGTCGCCCTGCGCAATCGGCTGCTGGACCTCCTGGAGGCCCGGCCCGGCGGGCTCCCCGCCCCGCTCGTGCGTACCCTGGCGGATCGCGCGGCGAGATTGGAAATGGACCTCGGCTTCTCGCACCGGGCGCTGAAGCTGCCCTGCTCGCCCGGGGTGCTGGCCGAGGCCCGCGCGCGGAGGGAGCGCCACCTGGCCGCGTACGGCGGGCCGAGCGTGGGCACGGTCAGCCGGGGGGGTGCGCTCAAACATTATTTCCGCAATCATCCCAGGTTGCTTCGTGGGCGCGACGTGCTGCACCTGGGCCCCGAGGCGGAGCTCAAGGCCTGGATCGTCGCCGAGGCGGGCGCGCGGACCTACGTGGACGCGGACCCCTTCCTGGAAGGCACTGCCCTGGCGCTGGACATGGCGCGCATGGACCTGCCCGGCGGGAGCTTCGACGTGGTCGTCTGCCATCGGGTGCTGGAGCACGTGTACGACGACGCGGCCGCCCTGGCCGAGGTCTGGCGCGTGCTGCGCCCGGGCGGGCTGTTCAGCGTCTCCGTGCCGCTCTCCCTGGACCTGGAGCGCGCCGTGGAGTGGCATGTGCCCGACCCGCGCCGCCATGGACACCTGCGGACCTACGGCGCGGACTTCCCGGAGCTGCTGCGCGGGGCCGGGTTCGAGGCGCGCGAGGAGCGCTGGCTCCTTGGCCGGAGCGCGGAGGAGCTGGAGCGCGCGGGCGCGTACAACATGCTGCTCTTTCACGGTTTCAAACAGGGCGGCCCGGCGAGCGACTCGGCGAGCGGCCTGGCAACGGACAGGGAGGGCGCATGAGCGGCGTGCTGCACCTTTCCAGCTCCTGCTGGTATGGCGAGCGCATGGAAGACTTCCTGGCCGCCGCAGGGGAGGCGGGCATCCGGCGCATCGAGCTGAGCGGGGGCATGGACCGCGCCCCGCGCACCGCCCGCGAGCTGCGCCCCTGGCTGGACGAGGGCTTCGCCTTCAGCGTGCACAACTACTACCCCCCGCCCACCCCGGAAGAGGGCGGCCACTTCATACTCAACATCGCCGCCACGGACCGGGACCTGCGCGGCAGGAGCGTGGCCTTTGCCAAACGGGCCATGGTCCTCTCCGCCGAATTGGGCGCGCGGATGTACTCCATCCATTCCGGGTATCTGGCGTCCATGACCCTGGACCCGGCGGGCGAGCACTTCGTGCCCCGGCCCGGGGGCACGGCGGACAGGCGCGAGGCGCTGGGCGCCCTGGCCCGCTCCGTGGAGGAGCTGCTGGAGTTCGGGGCGGGCCTGGGCGCGGGGGGGCTCGCGCTGGAAAACCAGTTCCCGCCCGCCCACGGGCCCAACCATTCGCTCATGTGCGACCTGGCGGACGCGCGCTGGCTGGCGGAGCGCTTCGCGGGTTCGCTGCATTTCCTGCTCGACGTGGCCCACGCCTCCATCGCCGCCGCCGTGCTCGGCTTCGACCTCGACGAATACGTGGACGGCCTGCTGGCCACGGGCATGGTGGCGGGGCTGCACGTCTCGGGCAACGGCCCCCGCGAGGACAACCACGACCTGCCGGACCTCGGCCCGGCCATGGCCGCGCGGCTGCGATTGATCCGCCCCCACGTCCGCTGGGCCACCTTGGAGACGCGCAACCATCCGTTCGAGGCCGTGGCCCAACGATTTCATGAACTCGAAGCCCTGCTGGAAACCGCATGATCAAAGAACAAGACATCCTCATCCGGCCCGAGGCGACCATCATCGAGGCCCTCAAGCAGCTCAACGCCACGCGCAAGAAGCACCTCATCGTGGTGGGCCCCGACGAACACGGCGACGGCGCGCTGCTCGGTGTGCTCACCGACGGCGACATCCGCCGCTCCATCATCGAGAGCGCGGACCTGGAGCTGCCCGTAAAGCGGGTCATGAACGCGCGGCCCGTGAAGGTCAGCGAGCAGGCCACCCCCGACGAGGTGGCCCGGCTGCTCACGGCGCGCCTCAGCATCCTGCCCGTGGTGGACGCGCACGGCCGCTTCGTGGGCTACCACTCGGCCCAGCGCAAGCTCTACCGCGACCCCATCCGCGACCGCTCCGTGACCATCCTGGGCATGGGCTACGTGGGCCTGACCCTGGGCATTGTCCTGGCGGACAGCGGCTTCCGCGTCTACGGCTACGACGTGAACCGCGACCTGGTCCGGCGGCTGGAAAAGGGCCTCTCCCCGTTCTACGAGCAGGGCCTTTCCAAATACCTCGCCCTGCACGCGGGCCAGGGGCTCAAGTTCCGCTCCGAGCTGGAAGAAGCCCGTTCCGACGTCTATATCATCACCGTGGGCACCCCGCTGCTGCCCGGCACCAAGAAGCCCGACGTGGGCTACCTGGAGGCGGCCCTCACGGACATCGGCCGCGTGCTCCAGGCGGGCAACCTCGTGATCCTGCGCTCCACCGTGCCCGTGGGCACCTGCGCCGGGAAGGCCATCCCCATCCTGGAGCGGGAGTCGGGCCTCACCTGCGGCAAGGACTTCATGCTCAGCTTCGCCCCGGAGCGCACGGCCGAGGGCCGGGCCCTCAAGGAGCTGCGCACCAACCCGCAGATCGTGGGCTCCAACGACCCCCTGGCCTACCGTGTCACCGCCGAGCTGTTCAACACCTTCACCAGCACCACCATCGACGTGGGCTCCCTGGAGGCGGCCGAGCTCTGCAAGCTCATCGACAACACCTTCCGCGACCACGTTTTCGCCTACGCCAACAACCTGGCCCCCCTGGCCGAGAAGCTCGGGCTGAACATCACGGACCTCTTCGACGCCGTGAACCTGCTCTACAGCCGCAACGCCATCCCCCGTCCCTCCCCGGGCGTGGGCGGCCCCTGCCTGAGCAAGGACCCCTTCATCCTGCGCATGGCCTTCGACGAGCACGGCCTGGACCCGGGGCTGCTCATGGACGTGCGCAGGATCAACGAGGCGGGCCCGGCCCACCTGGCGCAGAAGCTCCGGCAACTGCTGGCCCGCGCGGGCAAGACCATCGAGGGCTGCGAGAAGATCGTGCTCGTGGGCCTGGCCTTCAAGGGCGAGCCCGAGACCTCGGACCTGCGGGACTCCACGGCCCTGTGGTTCCTGGACGAACTGCCCGGCC
>JBFWJM010000009.1:0-25617 GCA_050253205.1 Desulfovibrionaceae bacterium | reverse complement strand
ATGGTGATGCCCCGCGTCTTCGTGCTTTTGCCTCACTTGTGCAAAAGTGCCTGCACGTTCCTGCATACAGCTGCACAAACAGCCTGCACACGCGCGGCACACAATCATAGCAACCATCAGTAATCAAAGGCGTTAATACGTTGGCACGCATGGTGCTTTCTTCCAGTCAACCGCAACCCTGGAGGACACCATGACCCGACGCATCCTTTCCATCCTGGCCGCCGCCCTGCTGACCCTTTCCCTCACCGGGGCCGCCCTGGCCCTGCCCGCGAACCCGGGCCGCCACGCACCGCAAGCACACCCCGCCACCTGCGACAACACCCCCGCCCGCCACGCAGGCGGCCATGCGTATGGTCATGGCAATGGTTACGGCCATGGGCACGGAAACGCCAACCGCCCCTGCGCGGTGGTCACCAACCCGGCGGCGCACGCCGCTCCCGCGCACGTCTCCTCCACCACTATCGTGGTGGCGCTAAACGACCTGCTCGGCTCCTGATCGTTTCCCAAGGACGCAAAAAACCCGGCGGGAATCTCCCGCCGGGCTTGATGTATCGTATGGCTTCGGCTCAGCCCTGCCGGTTGATGTACTGGTTGCGGATGCGCTGGGAGGGCCTCGCCGCGCCGGAATACCCGGCCAGCCGTTTCGATTCCTTCTTGGTCCTACCGAGTTCCGCCTGCAATTCCTGGTGCAGCCGGCGCGCCTCGGCGGTGATGTGCCCCTGCAGGGCCTTGATGCGGTTCAGCCGCTCCAGGACCGCGCCCTTGTCCTCCTCGGCAAAGGAGGCGCTGGCCGTGGTCAGCAGGCGGTTGCGCTCGGATGCCAGTTCCTGCGCCCCGTCCACCTCGCCTTCGGCCAGGAGGTCGAGCTCGCGCTCGCCGATCTCAAACGCCCGGTCCAGCAGATCCAAACATCCGGACATGCCGTCTCCTAGGCCGCTGCGGCCACGTCCTCGCGAAGCAGGTCCACGACCTTCTCCCACTTGGCCACCGCAGGCAGGAATTCATACTCCAGCAGGTCGGCCAGCAGGATCCAGTCCTCGTTGGCGAGCACCTCGGTCATCTCCGTGAACAGGGCGGAGAGCTCCAGGGTCGCGGCCTTGAACTCGGGGTGCGACTGCATGGAGAACTCCTCGCGGATGACCCCGACCATGGTGATGAAGTGGCGGGTCACGTCGAGCAGGTCCTGGTAGGTTTCCAGGGCCTCGGCGTCGTCCGCCTGGCGGAACAGGGTCGCCACCTCGCGGCCGCCGCCGCCCATGAGCTTCACGACCTTGTACAGTTCCTGCACGATGTCGCTGGCCATCTGCTGCACCGGCACGGAACGGATTTCCAGTTCCTGGATTTCGCGGGCCTCGATGTCCTCGGCCTGGTGCGGGTAGATTTCGGAGAAGGGTTCCTTGTTCAGCAAAACGTCGGTAACGACGCGCTGGCTCACGTGCCCGTTCTCCACGACCTCGGTGAGAATCTCTTCGAGATTACTGAAATCGCTGATCTTCAGTTCGCTTTTTTGTCCATCTATGACGATCATGTCCGGCTCCTTTGCAGAGATTCGGGCAGAAGGAAATGCCCGGTTTGTTTCCTGCCGGAACCAATACAAGAAACGTGCCGCTAGGACACGGACGCGGCCATGCCCGAAACCAGGCCGCGCCACCTGGAGAGCAGCGATGCCAGGGAGGCGAGGTCGCGCCCCTCTGCCTGGGACTGGAAAAACCACAACGCCCCGAGCACGTCGAGCGCCGGGTTGGCTGAAAAAATTTCCTGGAGGCGCTGGCAGTTGGAGAGGAAGCGCTCCTTCATGAGCTTGCCTGCGGGCCCCGTGGCGCCAGAGCGCAGCATCTCCATCTGCCGTTCCAGCAGGAAGAGCAGCTCCCGCGCCTCGCCCAGGGAGCGCGCCAGGTCCGCGCGCATCTCCGCCCCCGGCAGGGTCGCCCCCTCCGGCTGCGCCGGGTCCAGCCCGTCAAGAAACCGTCTGTAGTGGAAGCGCTGCACCCCGATCCAGGCCGCGCGGTCCGTGGCCCCGTGGCCCGAGAGCGAAGCCAGGGACATGAGCCCGTGCTCGTCGAACCCGCTGCGCCAGACCCTCGCACCCTCGGCCTCGGGTGCCTCCCCCTCGCCGAGCATGGCCAGGGCGTGCGCCGCCACGGTCCGCGCCAGCACGCGCCCCCGGCAGGCCTCCTCCCTCGGGCACGGCTTGCCGAAGGCGCAGGGGTGGCAGTCCATGTCCGGCTCGAAGCTCAGTGCGCCCTCGGCGTAGGGCCCGGTGTCGAACGGCTGGGCCGTTGCCAGAAACACCGCCGCCACGGGCACGCCCAGCCCGGCGGCCAGGTGCATGGTTCCCGTGTCGTTGGTGAGCAGCAGGTCCACGGCCCGCAGCGCCCCGGCCAGCTCGTCCAGCCCTGTCGCGCCCACGAGGCTCACGAAGGGCGAGCGCGCCTCGCTGGCGAACCGCTCGGCCAGGGGGAGCTCGCCCCTGGACCCGAAGAGCACGGCAGCGCGGCCCGAGCGCTCCCAGAGGATGCGCGCGGCCTCGGCGAACCACGCCACGGGCCAGCGGCGGCGCTCTTCGCTGGCCCCGAGCTGCACACCCACGAGCCGGGAGGCGTCTCGGGCCTCGGGCGGCAGGCCCGCGCGGATCCGCTCCTCCATGGCCCTCGCCAGCTCCTCCGAAGGCCCCTTGAGCCGGAAGGGGCGCGGCCCCGCGCCGAGCCCTGCGGCCCGGCAAAAGAGGTCCACGAGGTTGAAGGGGCTGGCCCCCCGGTTGGAGGAGCCCACCTGGAGGAACGCGGCCCAGGCGGAGGTGTCCGCGTTGAAGCCGAACTCGTCCACCCCGAACCCCAGCACCGAGGCGGGCGAGCCTTCCCGCCCCAAGGCGGCGAACCGCGCCAGCATGCGCGCGGGCACCGAGGGGGTGAGGTTGAGCACGCGGTCCGCCCCGCCCTCCGCCATGGCCTCGGAGCGCACGCGCAGGAGCTCGGCCACGGCGAGCCGCCAATCGCGGTCCAGCAGGGCGAGCAGCCGCGCCCCGGAGAACGGGGCCGCACGCTCCACTCCGTCCAGCAGCCCGGCGGCGGCGGCGAAGTTCTTCAGGCAGAGCAGGCGGACGTCCTGGCCGTCGGCGGCCAGGCCCGCGATCACGGGCTGGGTCTGGATGAGGTCGCCGAAGCGGGTGAGGTTGAGGACCAGGGTGCGCATGGCCCTCCATACCCCGAACGGCCGCCGCACGCCACCCTCGCCGCCACACGCTCCCCTTTGGCCCGGGCTCGGCTTCCTGGTATTGTAAGGAATGCTCCACCCATGGATGCGGCCCATTGTGGAAGCGGCCGCCCCCCGCCGCATCCATGGACGGCGCTTTCTTGTCATGGGCGGCTGCGCTGGGGGGTGAACGGCAGCATGCTCCGGTGAACGGTGTGGCGCCCGGGTCCATTTCCGCTCCCTGCCGCATTTCGCCGTTCACCGAAAATGGCGTGCGCCTGCCTTGCATCCATCATACAAGGTGCCCACGAGCCCGGCGCCCCAGGCTGAACCGCCGGACAACAGAACCCCAAGACAACGGAGGAACCCCGAAATGAGCGAACAGAAAATCGAGAGTTTGAGCACCGAGTCCCGGGTCATCAACCCGCCCGACTGCGAGACCGCCGCCGTACGCGGCCTGGATGCCTACAAGGCCATCTACAAACGGTCCATCGACGACCCCGAGGGATTCTGGGGCGAGCGCGCGGGCGAGCTGCTGGCCTGGGAAAAGCCCTGGGACAAGGTGCTGGAATATGATTTCGACAAGCCGGATATCAAGTGGTTCCAGGGCGGCAGGCTCAACGTGGCCTACAACTGCCTGGACCGCCACCTGGAGAGCGGCCGCCGCAACAAGGCCGCCATCATCTTCCAGGGCGAGGCCGACGCGGACGTGAAGGTCTACACCTACCAGATGCTCCATGACGAGGTCTGCCGCTTCGCCAACGTGCTCAAGAAGATGGGCGTGAAGAAGGGCGACCGCGTGTCCATCTACCTGCCCATGATCCCCGAGCTGGCCGTGGCCATGCTGGCCTGCGCACGCATCGGCGCGCCCCACTCCATCGTCTTCGCGGGCTTCTCGGCCAACGCCCTGCGCGACCGCATCAACGACTGCGGCTCCAGCGTGCACATCACCGGCACGGCCGTGAACCGCGCCGGACGGCAGATCCCCCTCAAGGGCAACTCCGACGAGGCCCTCAAGGACTGCCCGGGCGTGGAGCGCGTGGTGGTGGTGGATTCCGCCAAGGGCTTCAGCAAGTTCGAGATGGTCGAGGGCCGCGACACCTGGTGGCACGAGGAGATGGCCGCCGAGGGCATCACCAGCGAATGCCCCTGCGAGTCCATGGACGCGGAAGACCCGCTGTTCATCCTCTACACCTCCGGCTCCACGGGCAAGCCCAAGGGCGTATTCCACACCCAGGGCGGCTACCTGCTCTACGCCGCGCACACCTGCCAGTGGGTCTTCGACCTCAAGGATGATGACGTGCACTGGTGCACGGCGGACGTGGGCTGGGTCACCGGGCACTCGTACATCGTCTACGGCCCGCTGGCGCTGGGTGCCACCTCGCTGATGTTCGAGGGCGTGCCCACCTTCCCCGGCCCGGACCGCTACTGGCAGATCTGCGAAAAATTCAAGGTCAACGTGTTCTACACCGCGCCCACGGTGATCCGCGCGCTCATGCGCGAGGGCGACCAGTGGACCAAGAAGCACGACCTCTCCACCCTGCGCATCCTCGGCTCCGTGGGCGAGCCCATCAACCCCGAAGCCTGGAACTGGTATTCCGCCAACATAGGCGGCGGCAAGCTGCCCATCGTGGACACCTGGTGGCAGACGGAGACCGGCGGCCACGTCATCTCCGGCCTGCCCTACGCCACGCCCATGAAGCCCGGCGCGGCCTCCCTGCCCCTGCCCGGCATCGACGCCGCCATCGTGGACAAGGAGGGCAACGAGCTCGGCCCCAACGAGGGCGGGTTCCTGTGCATCCGCAAACCCTGGCCCGGCATGCTGCGCGGCGTCTGGGGCAGCCCTGAGCGCTTCAAGGAGACGTACTTCGCCGGGTTCCCGGGGATGTACGAATCCGGCGACGGCGCGCGGCGCGACGAGGACGGCTACTTCTGGATCATGGGCCGCGTGGACGACGTGATCAACGTCTCCGGCCACCGCCTGGGCACGGCGGAGATCGAGTCCGCCCTGGTGGCCCACGAGGCCGTCAGCGAGGCGGCCGTGGTGGGCATGCCCCACGAGGTCAAGGGGCAGACCATCTACGCCTACATCACGCTGAAGATGGGTGTGGATGAATCCGACGAGCTCAAGAAGGCGCTCGTCATGCACGTTCGCAAGGAAATCGGGCCCCTGGCCGCCCCGGAGTTCATGCAGTTCTCCCCCGGGCTCCCCAAGACCCGATCCGGAAAGATTATGCGCCGCATCCTGCGCAAGATCGTCGAAGGAGACACGTCCAACCTGGGCGACACCTCCACCCTGGCCGATCCGGCCGTGGTGCAGGACCTCATCGACGGCAACGCCGACCTGCTGGGGAAATAGTACTCGTCGGCAAGCGACAGGATTGACGCATACGGGGTAGGGCCCCGCGGAACGCTCACCGCGGGGCCCAACCGGAACACTCAACTCAATCGGAGGGGGTAATCGTCATGGCAGAGAACAACGATCGGATGAAAGCCTACTGGAAGCGGAACCTGACCTACATGGTCGTGCTGCTCTCCATCTGGGCACTGGTATCGTACGTTTTCGCAATCCTGCTCGTGGAGCCGCTCAATGCCGTATCCATCGGAGGCTTTCCGCTCGGATTCTGGTTCGCGCAGCAAGGGTCCATCTACGTCTTCACGGTTGAAATCTTCGTCTACTACGTGTTGATGAGGAAGCTCGACCAGGAATTCGACGTGCACGAATAGACCCGACTTTACCGCACCAACCACCTACCGAAAGGAGTCCCCAATGGGTATTCAAGGCTGGACCTACGTGATGGTCGGGCTGACGTTCGGCATCTACCTGACCATCGCCTGGATGTCTCGCGTGAAAGACGCGAAAGGTTTCTACGTGGCCGGGGGGGGTGTGCCCCCACTCGCCAACGGCCTGGCCACCGCAGCAGACTGGATGAGCGCCGCCTCGTTCATCTCCATGGCCGGGATCATCTCGTTCTCGGGCTATTCCGGCTCCGTGTATCTCATGGGCTGGACCGGCGGCTACGTGCTGCTGGCGCTGCTGCTCGCGCCCTACCTGCGCAAGTTCGGCAAGTTCACGGTGCCCGACTTCGTGGGCGACCGCTACTACTCCGACACCGCCCGCGTGGTGGCGCTCGTCTGCGCCATCTTCGTCTCCCTCACCTACGTGGCCGGGCAGATGCGCGGCGTGGGCGTGGTCTTCTCCCGGTTCCTTGAAGTGGACGTGAACACCGGCGTGATCATCGGCATGTTCATCGTCTTCTTCTACGCCGGGCTCGGCGGCATGAAGGGCATCACCTGGACCCAGGTGGCGCAGTACTGCGTGCTCATCCTCGCCTTCCTCATCCCCGCCGCGGCCATCTCCATGAAGATCACCGGCAACCCCATCCCGCAGCTCGGCTTCGGCGGGGCCATCGCCTCCGGCCCGGACGCCGGGCAGGCCCTGCTCGGCAAGCTCGACGAGATCGGCGTGGCGCTGGGCTTCGGGGGCTACACCTCGCCGTTTGCCGGGCTGAACATGCTGAACGTCTTCTGCATCACCATGGCGCTGATGGTCGGCACCGCAGGTCTGCCCCACGTGATCATCCGCTTCTACACCGTGCCCAGCGTGCGGGCCGCGCGGCTCTCCGCCGGGTACGCCCTGCTGTTCATCGCCATCCTCTACACCACCGCCCCGGCCGTGGCGAGCTTCGCCCGCTACAACATGCTCAACACCCTCAACACCGTGGACTACAAGGCCGAGACGCCCACGCCCGTGCCCTCCTGGATATCCAACTGGGCGCGCACCGGGCTCATCGCCTGGGTGGACAAGAACGACGACGGCAAGATCCAGTACGTGGGCCCCGGCCAGGGCGGCGGCGCGGCCCTGGTGGGCAAGCCCGTCCTCGGCGAGGGCAAGAACGCCCAGGGCATGCCCAAGCTCACCAACGAACTCACGGAAAACGCCAACGAGCTCTACGTGGACCGCGACATCATGGTGCTGGCCAACCCCGAGATCGCCAACCTGCCCGCCTGGGTCATCGCCCTGGTGGCGGCCGGCGGCCTGGCCGCAGCGCTCTCCACTGCCTCGGGCCTCTTGCTGGTCATCGCCTCGTCCATCAGCCACGACCTCTACTACCGCATCATCAACCGCCAGGCCTCGGAAAAGCAGCGCCTGCTCGTGGGCCGGGTGATGATCGGCGTGGCCGTGTGCGTGGCCGGATACTTCGGCATCAACCCGCCCGGCTTCGTGGCCCAGGTGGTGGCGCTCGCCTTCGGGCTCGGGGCCAGCTCCTTCTTCCCGGTCATCGTGCTCGGCATCTTCTGGAAGCGAACCACGCGCGAGGGAGCCATCACGGGCATGGTGCTCGGCATCGGCTTCACCATGCTCTACATCATCCAGTGCACCCCGGCGTTCATGGGCATGGACCCGTGGTTCCTGGGCATCAGCTCCACGGGCATCGGCACCGTGGGCATGGTGCTCAACTTCACGGCCACCATCCTCGTCTCGCTCATGACCCCCGCGCCCCCGCAGGAGATCCAGGACATGGTCGAATCCGTGCGCATCCCGCGCGGAGCCGGGGCCGCCGTGGACCACTAAACCACAACTCCCGAACCTCCCGCGAGGGGGGCGGCCCCAGGGCCGCCCCCCTCGCATCGAAACCGCCTCCAAGAGGTCGACACAACGGGCATTTTGCCCCTATACTGCACTACCCGAAGCCCCGGTCCACCCTTCACGAGGAGTCCGCCCATGCCGCCAGCGCCGCAGCAGCAGCCCGCAGTGGTCCTCGAATTCCTGCGCCGGACCCTGCCCTTCTCCGACCTGCCCGGCGAGGCCGTGGAGCGCATCGCTCGAAGCTGCCTGGTGGACTTCTTCCCCAAAGGGGAACGATTGCTCGCCCAGGGGGCGACCCGGCCCGAAGACCTGCTCATCGTGCAGCGCGGCGGGGTCAAGCTCACGCTCGCCGGGGAGGAAGGGGAGGAAACGCTCCTCGACTATCGCGGCGAGGGCGGCTTCGTGGGCGAGCTGGCCATCATCCAGAACGCCCCGGCCTCCATGGACGCCCACACCGTGGAGGACACCTTCTTCATCCGCATGCCCAGCGACGACTTCCGCCAGCTGCTGCGCACCGAGCCCACGGTGGCCGAATATTTCCTGCGGGCCTTTACCGAAAACTACCTCGACCGCGCCTTCGCCGAAATGCGCGCGCGGCGCGCGGCGCTCAGCTGCGATTCCGGGCTCTTCCTGTTCAGCTCCGCCGTGGGCGACATGGTCCACCGCGAGCCCGTGAGCGTGCCCTTCGGGCAGACCATCCAGCTCTCCGCCTGGAGCATGGCCAAGCACAACGTCGGCTCGCTGCTCGTGCGCGAGCCCTCGGGCGACGTGGCGGGCATCGTCACGGACAAGGACCTGCGCAAGGCCGTGGCCCTGGGCATGGACCTCCAGGCCCCCATCGAGACCATCATGTCCACCCCGGTGGCCACCATCGAGGCCCAGGCCGTGGTCTTCGACGCCCTGCTCCAGATGATGACCCGGCAGATCCACCATCTGGCCGTGACCCGCTCCGGGAGCATCGCCGGGGTGGTCACCTCGCACGACATCATGGTCCTCCAGGGCAAGAGCCCCATGGCCATCTTCCGGGAGATCATGTCCACGGACCAGCTCCCGGGGCTGCACCCGCTCTCGGCCAAGGTGCCGCAGGTGGTGCGCACCCTTGTGGAGGAAGGGGCCAAGGCCGGGAACATCACGCGCATGATCACCGTGCTGAACGACCTCATCCTGGAGCGCCTGCTCACGCTCCTGGGCCGCGAGCTGGGCCCCGCGCCCGCGCCGTTCTGCTGGCTGCTCATGGGCAGCGAGGGCCGCAGGGAGCAGACCTTCGCCACGGACCAGGACAACGCCCTGGTGTTCAAGGACGTGGAGGACGAGGCCCACCGCCGCGCGTGCGACATCTACTTCAGCCACTTCGCCGAGCGCGCCAACCACCACCTCGTGCGCTGCGGCTTCCCGGCCTGCCCCGGGAACATCATGGCCTCCAACCCGGAGCTGCGCCAGCCCTTCTCCAAATGGCGCGACCGCTTCGAGCACTGGATCATGGTGCCCGAGCCCGAGGAGGTGCTCCAGGCCACCATATTCTTCGACTTCCGCCCAGGATTCGGGGACGTGCGCTTCGCCGAGGAGCTGCGCGCGCATGTGGCCCGCCACGCGCCCCGGCAGGAGGTCTTCCTGCGGCACCTCGCGGCGGACTGCCTCGGCACCCGCCCGCCCCTCTCCTTCTTCCGCAGCTTCGTGGTGGAAAAGAGCGGCGAGCACAAGAACCGATTGGACATCAAGAAACGCGGCCTCGTGCCCTTCGTGGACTTCGCCCGGGTCATGGCCCTCAAGCACGGCGTCAAGGAGACGAGCACCCTGGGCCGCCTGCGGCTGCTGGGCGAGGGCGGGCACATCCCCCAGGACCTCTGCTCCGACACCACCGAGGCCTTCGAGCTGCTGCTCCAGGTGCGCCTCGTGCACCAGTTGTCCATGGTGGAGGAGGGGCTCCCGCCCGACAACCACGTGGAACCCGCAAGCCTCTCGGAGCTGGAGCGCCAGGCCCTCAAGGAGGCCTTCGGCGTCATCGGCCGCATGCAGTCCTACCTCAAGGACATGTTTCGCCTGAACATCGCCTGAACATCGCCTGAACAGGAGAAAGCGCACCATGCGCATGCCCTTCGAGCTTCCCTCCATAGCCGACCTGCCCGGGCTCTTCTCCCGCCGCATGGCGGACGAGCAACTGCTCGCCTCCTGGCGCGCCCTGGCCGCCATAGACCAGTCCCGCCCGCTGGAGGAGTACGACTTCGTGGTGGTGGATACCGAGCTCACCGGCCTCGACCCCGGAGAACACGAGATCGTCTCCATCGGCGCGGTGCGCATCCGTGGAATGCGCATCGACCAGTCCGACACCTTCGAGACCCTCGTGCGCCCGGAGCGCGGCCTGCCGCGCCTGTCCACCATCATCCACCGCATCACCCCCGAGGCGCTGAAAAACGCCCCTCCCATGCGCGAGGCCCTGCCGGGGTTCCTGGCCTTCGCCGGGTCGTCGCTGCTGGTGGGCCACCACGTGGGCATGGACATGACCTTCCTCTCCCGGGCGGCAAGGCGCGTGTTCGGCGGGCCGTTCAAAAACCCCTGCCTCGACACCCTGCGCCTGGCCCAGGCCTACCAGGAGGAGCTCTTCGAGGGCTACTACGACCAGTTCAATCTCCAAATCTCCTACAATCTCGAAGACCTGACCCGCCAGCATCGGCTGCCCGCCTTCCCCGCGCACGACGCCCTGCAAGACGCCCTGCAAACGGCCTATCTCTTTCTCTTCCTCTGCCGTAAGATGCGCGGGGGCCGGGTGCGGACCCTCAAGGACCTGCATGCGGCTGGCAGAACCAGGCGATTCCTCTAACCGGGAGGCCAACAGATGAAATTCTACTTCTTCGGGCTCGTCATCCTCTTCCTCTTCAGCATGCTCAACCGGGGCATCGCCATCTGGCTCGGGGTGCCGCCCGTGTTCCTGGTGCAATACCTGGCGGACGCGGTGCTCTTCTTCCTCTGCGTGCGCGTGTGCTACGGGGCCGCCTTCAACAGGCGCTTTTTCGAGCCCGGGGCCGTCCGGCTCATCTACTGGGGCACCATGGTCCTGGGGTTCGCCTCCACGGCGCTGCTCGTGGCCGGGCCGAGCCTCGGCCTGCCGGATTTCGACGTCCACCCCATCAACCTGGTCATGAGCTTTCTGCCGTACCCCATGTTCGCCCTGCCGAGCATCCTGGTGGACAGGGCGGTGCGCGGCGGGGGCGAGGCCTGCGGCTGCGATGCCAAGGGTGAAACGGAGAACGCCCCCCCGCCGGGCGACGGGAGTTGACAGGTCTGGGCCCAGCCCCTATCTCTAGCCCACACCAAGACAAGGAGAACTCCCATGGCCTACGACATCCGCATGGTGAAACTCATCTCCGGGGACATCGTCCTCGGCAAGTGGAGCGAAGACGGCTCCAAGATCACCGACCCCGCCATCCTGCAAACCATCCCCACCCAGCAGGGCGTGCAGATGATGCTGCTGCCCTTCGGCTATCCCTTCGAGCAGGACATCGAGGGTGAAATCGACACCAAGCACGTCATCTACGAGTACAAGAAGTTCCCGGACGAACTCTCCACCAAGTACATGGAGGCGTGCTCCAACCTGACGCTCTCCACCGGAGCGGGCCTGGGCGACCTGGGCATGTCCGGCCCGGCGGATTCGGACATCGCTCGGCTGCTCAAGAAGTAGCCCCCTGCTCAGGCGCTCTGCGCAGAGCTGGCCCCGCCCCCGCGCGGTGCCCGGCGAAGGATGGTTGTGACATCCCCTAGGGGAGGGGCCGCCCTCCCCTCTTTCATCCCTCGAAGGGAGGGGCCGCCCTCCCCTCTTTCACCCCTCGAAGGAAGGAGCAGCCCTCCCCTTCTTCCAACCCCTTTCCAGGCCAACCATGAAACACCTGCTCACCCGCCTGCCGCGCCCCAGCCGCTACCTCGGCAACGAATGGGGCGCCCTGCGCAAGGAGGCCCCCTCCCTGCGCGTGGCCCTGGCCTTCCCGGACCTCTACGAGGTGGGCATGTCCTACCTCGGCCAGAAGATCCTCTACGAGGCCGTGAACCGGGTGGAACGCTTCGCGGCCGAGCGGGTCTACGCCCCGTGCGAGGAGGCCGCCGGGGTGCTGCGCGCCTCGGGCGCGCTCCTGGCCACCCTGGAGAGCGACACCCCCCTGGCCGAAACGGACGCCGTGGCCTTCTCCCTCACGCACGAGCTCTGCTACACCAACGTGCTCTACATGCTGGAGCTGGGCGGCATCCCCCTGAAGGCCGCCGAGCGCACCGAGGCCCACCCCCTGGTCATGGCCGGGGGCGGCGCGTGCTTCGGGGCCGAGCCCCTGGCCGACTACCTCGACCTCATGGTCCTGGGCGACGGCGAGGAGGTGATCGTGACCATCCTGGAGCACATGGAGGCCGCACGCGACGCGGGGCGCTCCCGCCGCGAGCTTTTGGAGGAGCTGCGCCACGTGCCCGGGGTCTACGTGCCCGCGTTCTTCGAGTTCCAGGGCCCGGGCGAGCCCCTCGCGCCCCTGTTCGAGGATTATACGTCCGTGGAAAAGGCCATTGTGGACGACCTGGACGCGGCCCCCTTCCCCACGGCGCAGCCCGTCTCCCCCGGGCAGGCCGTGCACGACCGCCTGACCCTGGAGATCGCCCGGGGCTGCACGCGCGGCTGCCGCTTCTGCCAGGCGGGCATGATCTACCGCCCCGTGCGCGAGCGCTCCGTGAGCACCATCGAACGCCAACTCGCCGAAGGGCTGGCGGGCACGGGCTGCGAGGAGATCTCCTTCCTCTCCCTCTCCACCGGGGACTACTCCGCCCTGGAGGGGCTGTTCACCAGGACCTTCGACCGCTGCGCCGCCGAGCAGGTGTCCATCTCACTGCCCTCCCTGCGGGTGGGGTCCATCTCCGAGGCGATCATGGAGCGCATCTCCTCCATCCGCCGCACGGGCGCGACCCTGGCCCCGGAGGCGGGCTCCCAGCGCCTGCGCGACGTGATCAACAAGGGCGTCACCGAGGAGGGGCTGCTGGCCCACGTGGAGCAGCTCTTCGAGAAGGGCTGGCAGGGCGTGAAG
This sequence comes from Desulfovibrionaceae bacterium, assembly GCA_050253205.1. GTDB lineage: Bacteria > Desulfobacterota > Desulfovibrionia > Desulfovibrionales > Desulfovibrionaceae > JAHJKV01. The sequence goes on along the minus strand of JBFWJM010000009.1, from coordinate 12,783 downwards.
CTCTATTTCATGATCGGCCTGCCCACGGAGACGGACGAGGACCTGGCCGCCATAGCGGACCTCTGCCTCAAGGTGCGCGAGGTGGGCAGGCACACCAAGCGCTTGCAGGTCACGGCGGCCATCTCGCCCTTCGTGCCCAAGCCGCACACCCCGTTCCAGTGGGAGGAGCAGGCCTCCCACGACGAAATCCTGCGGCGCATCGACCTGCTCTACGATCTTTTCCGGCCGCACAAGCGGCTGCGGCTGAAGACGCACATCCCGCGCATGAGCTGGCTGGAGGGCGTGTTCTCCCGGGGGGACAGGCGGCTTGGCCCCGTGGTGGAGCGGGCGTACCGCGCGGGCGCGCTCTTCTCCAGCTGGAAGGACCACCTCGACCTCGCCCCCTACCAGGAGGCCATGGCCGCCGAGGGGCTGACCTTCGAGGAATACCTCGCCGAGCGCGACCCCGAAGCCCCCCTGCCCTGGGACCACCTGCGCCCGGGCGTGCGCCGCTCGTTCCTGCTCAAGGAACGCGAGCGCGCCCTGGTGGCAAAGACCACGGACGACTGCCGCTACCACGCCTGCCGCAACTGCGGCGTCTGCGGGCACGACGGCCACGTGTCCACCCTCACGGCCCAGTGCGGCGTCAAGGACATCCGCCCCCGGGTGCTCAATGCGGAGCGCGACCAGGCCGGAAACATCCCGGAGCATGTCGCGGCCCCGCCCCCGGCCAGGGAGCAGCTCGGCCTCTCGGCCAAGGGCTCGCACCTGCGGCTATGGTTCGAGAAGACGGGCCCGGCCGCGTACCTGAGCCAGCTGGAGCTGCAATCCGTGTTTGAGCGGGCGCTCCGGCGCGCCGGGCTCCCGGCGAGCTTTTCCGAGGGCTTCCACCCCATGCCGCGCCTCTCCTTCGGCCGGGCGCTGCCCGTGGGCGTGGAGAGCCGCTGCGAGTGGATCAACGTCATGTTCCGCGAGGAGATGACGCCGCAGGAGGCCGTGGAGCGGCTGGCGGGCATGTTCCCGGGGGGGCTTCGCATCACCCGGGCGGAGCCGCTCTCCATGGGCCGCAAGCAGCCCCAGCCCGCCTACGAGACCTACGCCCAGGCCTTCCCGAAGGACGAAGCCGGGCAGGAGGCCATGCGCGCGGGCTGGGAAACGTTCCTGGCCTCGGCGAGCTTCCCCGTGGAGCGCCAGACCAAGCGCGGCACCCGCACCGACGACCTGCGCCCCCTGGTGCGCGAGGCCGTGGTGGAGGAAGGCGGCGTGCGCTTCGCCGTGGACTGGACCGAAACGTACCTGAGCCCGCTCGTGCTGGCGCAGCGCGTGAGCGGCGCGGACTCCACGGACGAAATCGCCCTGACCAAGACCGCGCAGTCCCTGGAGCCGACTGACCTGTAATCCATAATCTTCGGCCAGCCGAGGAGACGAAAAAACCCTCGCACGCTCCACGCGCGCGAGGGTTTTTCGTTTGATTTCTCCGGCCCGCAGGCCCGGCCGCTCGTCATTGCTCCACGGTGAGGTCCACTATCTTGTAGGTCACCTTCTCGCCGCCGCCCACGGGCAGCATGGTCACCTCGATGAGCGTGTCCCCGGGGGTCAGGGTCACGAACACGTAGTGCACGCGCTCGGGGTCGTCCGGGTCGGGGTGCACCGCGTCGAGCCGTACCACGGCGGGGTCGAAGGACGCCCCGGCCATCTCGTACCCCGAGCGGGCCGGGGAGCGCATGTCGAGCAGCAGGGTCTCGCCGATGCCCATGGTCTCGCGCACGCGGTACTCGTTGTCCAGGTCGATGTGCACGAGGCCGTCCCCTCCTCCTGCCCAGCCGGGCAGCAGGGAGCACCCCGCGCAGAGCAGGGAGCTGAGCAGCACGCCCGCCAGGAGCACGAAGCCGCGCAGCGGAAGCGGCGCGACGATCACAGCTCCACCCCGGCCTTCTTGAGCCCGGCCATGCCGCCGTGCACGTTGAGCACGTCCTTGATCCCCTGGGAGGCGAGGTTGATCTGCGCCTCGTAGGAGCGCGCGCCCGTGTTGCAGACGAGCACCACCTTGCTGTCCGTGGGAATCTCCCCGGCGCGGCGGATCATCTCGCCCTGGGGAATGGCGTGCCAGTCCTCGCCCAGGCGCTCGTGCACGGGGTTCGCGTCCGCCCCCTCCCGGCAGTCGATGAAGAAGCAACCGTTGTTTTCGCGGTCGCTCCAGAGGGCCTCGAACTCCTCGGGGCTGACGCCCGTGTTGCGCCCCTCCAGCACGTTGTCCGCCACGTTGGCCAGGGAGTTCAGCACGTCCATGGCCGAGGCGAAGGGCGGGGAATAGGCCAGCTCCAGGGTGCTCAGGTCGTCCAGGGTGGCCCCGGCCCGCAGGAGGCCGGACACGGCGTTCACCCGGCCGATCATGGCGTCGCCCTTTCCGGCGAAGCCCTGGATGCCGAGCAGGCGGCGCGTTGTGCGCTCCACCACCAGCTCCAGGGTCATGAGCTCCTTCTCGGGGTAGAAGTGCGCGCGGTCGAGCTGGATTTGCAGGGCGGAAACGGCGTCGAGCCCGGCGCGCTTCGCCGCCGCAAGGGAGAGGCCGCACCCGGCGGCCGAGGTCTCGAAGAGCTTGACACAGAAGGCGCCCACCGCGCCGGGGAAGGTGCGCTCCTTTCCGGCGAGGTTGTCGCCGATGATGCGGCCCTGGCGGTTGGCCATGGACCCCAGGGGCAGGTAGGCGGGCTGCGCGGAGACGAGGTGCCTGAGCACCACGCAGTCGCCCCCGGCGTAGATGTCCGGGTCGGAGGTGCGCAGGTGCTCGTCCACGAGGATGCCGCCGCGCTCGGAGCAGGCGAGCCCGGCCTCGCGGGCCAGTTCATCGTTGGGCAGCACCCCGGCGGAGAGGATCACCAGGTCGGCCTCCAGCTCGGCCCCGGAGGTGACCACGCGGCATACGCGCCCGGCCTTCTCCCCTTCCCCCCCCTCGATGCGCTGGAGCGTCTCGCCCAGGCGGAAGGTCACGCCGTTCTCCTCCATGTGCAGCCGGGCCATATGCGCCAGGGTCGGGCTCACCAGCCCGGGCAGGATCTGGTCCATGAGCTCCACCACCGTGACCTCGATGCCCCACATGTCGGCCAGGGCCTCGGCCATTTCCAGGCCGATGAACCCGCCACCGAGGATGACCGCGCGCTCCACCCCGCCGGAGACGACCTCCTGCTTGATGGCCTCGGCGTCGTGCAGGCCCGCCACGTAGTGCACACCCGCGAGGTCCGAGCCGGGGATGTCGAGCTTTCTGGGGCGCGAGCCCGTGCCGATGACGAGCTTGTCGTACGCCAGCTCGGCCTCCTCGCCGGTATTGAGATTCGTGACGTGGACCTTCTTCGCGTCGCGGTCGATCTTCGTGGCCTTGGTGGAGGGCACCATGCGCACGCCCTTGACCTCATCGAAGAATTGCACGTCGCGCACCATGTGGAAGCTGGTGGTGCAGAGCTCCTTGAGTTCGGAGACATCGCCCGAGACGAAATACGGGATGCCGCAGCCGCCGTAGGAGAAGCGGTCGTCCATGTCGATCATGGTGACGTTGGAGTCGGGTTCCAGGCGCTTGAAGCGGCAGGCGGCCTTGGGGCCGAGAGCCACCGCGCCGATGATCACGATGTTCTGGGGCATGACAAAATTCCTTGTGCTTTTGGCTAGTTGATCAAACTCGGGCGGACTATAGCCCCGCGAAAGCGGATGCGCAAGGGAGGGAGAACGTTGCAACACAGGAGAAACGAAGGCCAGCGAACGGATGCTGGAGCAAGGCGTGCGCACACGCCCGGCCGTCCTCTCATCGACCCGCCGAGACACGGAATACGAAGCGCGCCTGGCGCGCGCTCCGGAGCCGCCCGCACGGTGGCGGAGTTGCCGGGGCGGGCTGAAAACCATGATGGACAGACGCAAGCGCGCTCCGGCCCACGGTGTATGGCGAAATACACTGCGGGGCCGGAGCGATTTTCCCTCACAAAGGCGACGCCGCCATGGCGCGGATTGCAACGCCCCGCCTAGCGGCCAGCCAAAAAGTCCTTGATGCAGGCTCCCAGCCGGGAAATCCCCGCCTCGATCATCTCGGTGTCGGCGTTGGAGAAGTTGAGACGCAGGGAGTTGTCACCGGAGCCGTCCACATAGAAGGGCTTGCCGGGCACGAAGGCGACCTTGCGCTCCAGGGCCTTGTCCACCAGGGCCATGGAGGAGCAGCCCTCGGGGAGCGTGGCCCAGAGGAACATGCCGCCCTCGGGGTCGGTGACCTCCACCTCCTCGGGAAAGTGGCGGGCGATGGCCTCGGCCATACACTTGGCCTGCGCGCCGTAGCGGGCGCAGATGGCCGCGACGTGCTCGTCGATATCGTTGTGGGCGAGGTAGTCGAGGACGATCTTCTGGGCCACGGTGGCGGTGTGCAGGTCGCTGGCCTGCTTGGCGATGACGAGCTTGTCGCGGACCTCGGCCGAGGCCACGAGCCAGCCGATGCGAAAACCCGGCGCGGCGATCTTGGAGAAGGAGCCCGCCATGATGCGCCGCTCGTTCATGAAGGAGCCCACGGGAGGCAGGTGCTCGCCACGGAAGCGCAGCTCGCCGTAGGGGTCGTCCTCCACGAAGTAGGCCTCGCTGGCCTCCATGATGGCGGCCACCTCTCGGCGCTTTTCCAGGGAGTAGGAGATGCCCGAGGGGTTCTGGAAGTTGGGTACGGCGTAGAAGACCTTGGCCTTGCCGTCGGCGAGGCGGTCCTTGAGGGCGTCGGTGTCCGGGCCGTCGCGGTGCAGGGCGATGGTGCGGAACTCGGGCTCGAAGAAGGAGAAGGACTGGATGGCCCCGAGGTAGCCCGGCCGCTCGATGACGACGCCGTCGCCCTTGTCGAGCAGCACCTTGGCCACGAGGTCGAGGCCCTGCTGGGAGCCGGTGGTGATGAGCACGGACTCGGGGTCCACGTCGAGCCCCTTCTTGGCGCGGTAGCGTTCGGCTATCCAGCCGCGCAGGGCGGCGTCGCCCTCGGTGGTGGAGTATTGCAGGCAGGTCCGGCCCTCGCAGGAGATGACGCGCGCGGCGGACTCGGCCATTTCTTTCATGGGAAAGAGCTCCGGGTTGGGCAGCCCCCCGGCAAAGGAGATGATGGACGGGTCGGCCGTGACCTTGAGAATCTCGCGGATGAAGGACCGGTGGACGGTGGACATGCGGTTGGCAAAGCGGTTGTGCATGGAAAAATGCCTCCTGAACGGGAAGGCTAGGCTTCGTCCGCGTTGGTGGCAAGGATGGGAATTGTCACGATGACAATTTCCTGGAAACATGGAATCGAAAACGGCGAGCGGGGTTCGCTTTCTAGGCTGGCCACCCCATCGGCGCCCCTTCCCCCTGGCGCATGTGAATGGCAGGCGCGAGGGCGCGATGCGGCTAGGGGTTTACTGCTTCAACCTACAGCCAAGCCCCCTGGTGGACCGGACATGTTTACGGGAGAGCGCAGGCACGGCGCATGTTCCCGGCAGAGATCGTGCGCATGCCGGGATTTTTTCCCTTCGGCCTTTTCCTCTCCCCGGGCTCCGGGCCGGAAGACGTTTTTCACGTGGAGTGGGCGGACGGCAGGCGCGAAAGCGGCACGGGGCGATGCGTGCTCCGCTGGTACGTGAGGACCGGGCCGCGACGACCAACGCCGCAGACGCCCCCTCCCCGCGCAAAAGGAAGGGGCCGGGCACGGCCCGGCCCCTGAGGCGAGTGAAGAGGCATCGAAGAGGAGGATGGCGGTTCGTGAGAACGATCTAGTTGTCGAACTGATTGTGGAGCCAGCGTTTCACCGCGTCACTTGGCGGATACACGCCCTTGAGCCCGCCCACGTCCTCGCGGAAGGCGGCGGCGAGTTTCGGCGGAAGCTCCCTGCTCCAGAGCTCCTGGGCCTGCTCGGAATTGCGGCGGATGAGGATGGCGCGGGGCTCTTCGTCCCAGTTGTAGACAACGAAATAGTTGTAATAGTCGTCCTTGGAGCGCACGGGCTGGAACTGCCCGCGCCAGGAGTTGTTGCCCCATTCGAGGTACAGGGTCACGGCGTCTTCGGGGGTCATGTTCCAGTCGATGTCGAGGTGGCGGTAGTGGTGCAGTTCGGGCATTGTTCCTCCATGCATTGTTCTTGATGCTATTAATAACTATTCTCGAAATTGAGTCAAGGGCTTTTCCTTTTTTTCACACCTCGCCAGAGTCGTTTCATTTGAACAACAATGATCAACAACAACCAACCAATCTCTCGCTTCCCGCATGCGCCTCTCCCGGCTCCGCACATACGATGCCCAGCCTAAAGCGGAAGATGTCCGCCCGACGGGCCGTTGCAAGCCCGGGCAGCCACAGTTTACCCAGCCATGTCCAGGCGGCCATGGTGGGCTGGGTCTGTTGCGCAGGGCGTGCTATACAGGCCATGGTGGGCAGGGCAGACCCGAACGCCGCATTTCCCTTGCCGCGTCCTTGCCGCGTCCTGGCCGCCTCCTGGTCTCGCCCGGCGAGCCTTCGCTGCACAAAGACGGAAAGTTGTTTTTCAGCCGATGCCCAGCCCCGCTGAACCGAGGTCGCCCCTGGAACTGGTGAGCTCAGGCCGCCGAAGACGAAAGACGAGCCTTGCCCGCCTCTGAGCCCAGTTCCCGCGCGCCGTGTCCCGCGCTCCGTGTCCCGCGCCGCTGGCTGGCGGCGGGCAGTCGCCCGTAGCTGAGCAGAACATGTACCTCACGCGAGGCGAAGGCCTGCCCATTCACGGGCAGGATGCGGCAGGGGAAACCGTCTCCCCTCGACCAGGTACGGGCAATGCACCCGCAGGGTTCTGTACGGCCTGCTGGCGGCAGCAGGCGACAACCTGACGATGCTGGAGATGCCGCAAGGCGGGTGCATGCGGGCCGAGGCGGACTGCTCAAGACGGTCTAGCGGAAAGGAAGATGGAGGAAGTGATGGTCCGGGCGGTATGGGGCAGCCGGACCGGAGCGGGCACGTCAAGCCAGGCCGGACGATTCGACGGCGCGGGAGGAGTCGCTCGGGCCCGGGAACTTCGGCCTGGAATTTCAGCCGACAACCTTGCCCGATAATCCTGATCCACAGCCTTGATCGACAGCCCGGGCGGGGTACGAGGACGGATTACCAGGGCGGAGAACCCTGACATGCTCGCCAACCGATCCCGGCAATAGGCCCCGAAAATTGGCCCCGGCAACCGGATATTCCAGGCAACGGGCATACCCGATGGGCATACCCCAGGATGCAGAGCGCAAGCCCCCGGAAAGCAGCTGCCCGGGGGGCGCAGGGACCCGAGAAAGCGAAAAGGCCCCGCGGGGCCTTTGGCTACTCTTTATCGGGAGACCAGTTGGGATCGCGGTATTTGTCCGGATTATAGATGCGCCAGTCCTGGCCGTCCTCGTACTTCTCGTCCGCGCCGGGATACGGCACGTAGAGCTTCGGCTCGCGGGTCTCGTTTTTCGTCGGCTTGGGGATGTTGGAGAAGACCTTTTCCATTCTATGACTCCTGTGAAAAAAACAGCCTAAAACCCTTGCATAAACCGATGGGCCGGGCTATACTGCCCGGCCCAAAACTGCTCCTTTCACCCGAGCCTGTCAAGCGAATTCTAACCCGGCAAGTTCGGTTTGGCGTAGAGTTCCCCGCCATGGCAGTCGTTGACCACCAGCAGCGGAAAGTCCTTGACCGTCATCTCGCGCACGGCCTCGGGGCCGAGCTCGTCGAAGGCGATGACCTCGCTCTTGACGATGCACTGGGAGAGCAGCGCGCCCGCGCCGCCCGTGGCCCCGAAGTACACGGCCTTGTGCTCCTTGAGGGCCTGCTTGACCTCGTCGTTGCGCTTGCCCTTGCCGATGGACGCCTTGAGCCCCAGGGCGTGCAGGCGCGGGGCGTAGGTGTCCATGCGGTAGCTGGTGGTGGGCCCTGCCGCGCCGATGGGCCGCCCCGGAGGGGCCGGGCTGGGGCCGACGTAATAGACCGCCGCGCCTTTGATTTCGAAGGGCGTCTTCTCGCCCTTGTCGATGAGGTCCATGATGCGTTTGTGGGCGGCGTCGCGCGCGGAGTAGATGATGCCCGTGAGCTTGACCACGTCGCCCGCCTTGAGCTGGACAACGTCCTCGTCGGTGAGCGGGGTGGTGAGGGAATATTCGGCCATCAGAATTCCACCTCCTCGTGCCGCTGGGAGTGGCACTGCACGTTGACGGCCAGCGGCAGGCTGGCGATGTGGCACGGTTCCATGGCGATCTTCACGGCGAGCACCGTGGTCTTGCCGCCCATGCCCATGGGCCCGATGCCGAGCTTGTTGACTTCTTCGAGCAGCTCGGCCTCCAGCTTGGCGATTTCGGGGTCGGGGTGCACGTCGTCGAGCTGTCGGGAGAGCGCCCGTTTGGCGATCTTGGCCGAGTGGTCGAAGGTGCCGCCGATGCCGATGCCCAGGATGGTGGGCGGGCAGGGGTTGGGCCCGGCCTCGGCCACGCGCTTGACCACGAAGTCCTTGATGCCCTGCCAGCCCATGGCCGGGGCGAGCATGGTCACGCGGCTCATGTTCTCGCTGCCGCCGCCCTTGGCCATGAAGGTGATCTTCAGCTTGTCGCCGGGCACGATGTCGATGTGGATGACGGCGGGGGTGCCGTCGCCCGTGTTCTTGCGCGAGAGCGGGTCGCAGGCGGACTTGCGCAGGTAGCCTTCGGCGTATCCCTGGCGGGCCCCCTCGTTGATGGCCTCCTTGAGGTTGCCCTCCACGAAGACCTCCTCGCCCAGCTCCACGAAGAACACGGCCAGGCCACAGTCCTGACACAGGGGGAGCTTCGACTCCATGGCCAGGTCAGCGTTTTCCAGCAGTTGGCGGAATATCTCCTTGGCCGCCGGGGAGTCCTCCCGCTCGTACGCCGCCTCGAAGGCGCGGCGCACGTCCGCCGGGAGCTCCGTGTTGGCCTTGACGCACATCTGCGCCACGGCCCCGACGATCTCGCTCGCTTGTATGGTTCGCATATCCTTATCCTCGTTCCTGTGCGCCCGTCCCGGGGAACCAGTTCGCACAGTTCATTCAGAGTCGTTCACTTGCAGTGCAAAGGCTGCCGCGACATCGTGAGATGCGAGGCGCGGAGGGCGACCTGGTCGCTGCGTATTCTTCAATACGTGCGGACCAGGAGTCCCGAACGCGACAAAGCAGCTCGCGACTTCCCGGCAGCCGCAATGCTACTTCTTGAACAGCGACTTGATGGCGGTGATGCCCATCTTCCTGCGCAAAAACGCCAGCTGGTCCTGGAGCGGCAGGTGCTTGGGGCACACGTCCTCGCAGGCCAAGAGCCCCATGCAGCCGAAGATGCCGTAGTCGTTGCCCACGATCTCGTAGAACTCCTTGTCCGTGCGCTGGTCGCGCGGGTCGATGACAAAGCGCGCCACACGGTTCAGCGCGGCGGCGCCCATGAAGTCGTCGCGCAGTCTGGCCGTGCCGCAGGCGGCCACGCAGCAGCCGCACTCCACGCAGCGGTCGAGCTCGTAGATGGCCTCGGCCACCTTGTTCTCCATGCGCTCCTCTTCCGCGTTCTCGTCAAACACCTTGTCCGTGTGGATCCACGACTCCGTCTTGTTGTACATCTCGCGGAACCAGGAGCCCGTGTCCACGGAGAGGTCGCCCACCAGCTTGAACACCGGCAAGGGCAGCAGCGTGATGTCGCTTGGCAGGTCCTTGGCCTTGGTGTGGCAGGCCAGGCCAGGGCGGCCGTTGATGACCATGCCGCACGCGCCGCAGATGCCCGCGCGGCAGCAGAAGTCGAACATCAGCGAGGGGTCCTGCTCCTCGCGGATGCGGTTCAGCGCGATGAACAGCGTCATGGCGTCGGTTTCCTCCAGCACATACTCCTGCATGCGCGGGGAGATTTCCGGCGTCTGGGGATTGTAACGGAAGATGTTGAATTTCAGCAGTCTGGCCATTTACTTGTCCCCCTTCGCTTCTTCCGAGCCTTCCTGTCCCTCCATGGGAATGATGTCCATCTTGCCGTAGCCCCGGTATCCCGGCGGGATGTCCAGGCGCTCGGAAAACGGCTCGTACTCCAGGGTCGGCAGCATGTCCGAAGGGTTCTTCCAGTAGGCCAGGGTCCGCTTGAGCCAGTCGCGGTCGTTGCGCGCGGTGTAGTCCTCGCGGTTGTGCGAGCCGCGCGATTCCGTCCTCGTGAGCGCCCCGTAGGCCACCATGAGCGCCATCTTGACCTGGCCCTCGATGCGCAGGGCGGCCTGGAGCTCGGGAGCGGCGCCCACGCCCACGCCGGACTTGAGCCCCACCTTGCGCGCACGTTCCAGGCAGCCCTGGAGCGTTTCCACGCATTCCTTGAGGCCCTCCTCGTTACGGAAGACGTTGGCCCCCTTGTGCAGGGCGGCCTGCATGTCCGCGCGGACCTTGTAGACGTTCTCGCCGCCGTTCTTGCCCTCCACGAGGTTCTTGATGCGCTCGGCCTGGGCGCGGCCCGCGTCGTCGATGACCGCGGAGTTGAAGATCACCTCCGCGCCCTTGACGAACTCCACGAGCTTGCGGCCCACGATGCCGCCGGCAACCACCGTCTCGGCCAGCGAGTTGCCGCCCAGCCGATTGAAGCCGTGCATGTCCCAGCAGGCGGCCTCGCCCGCGGAGAAGAGCCCCTTGAGCCCGTAGGCCGCGCCGTCCTTGTTGGTGCGCACGCCGCCCATGGAGTAGTGCTGCGTGGGCTTCACGGGGATGAGCTGGTGGATGGGGTCGATGCCGAGGAAGCTGGTGCAGATCTCGTAGACCTCGCGGAGCTTGCCCGTGATGTGCTTCTCGCCCAGGTGGCGGATGTCGAGCCAGAGGTGGTCGCCGTAGGGGCTCTTCACGCCCTTGCCCTCGCGGATGTGGTGGGTCATCCAGCGGGAGACCACGTCGCGCGAGGCCAGCTCGGCCTTCTCCGGCTCGTAGATGTGCATGAAGCGCTCCTCGTTCACGTCGAGGAGCGTGCCGCCGTCGCCCCTACAGCCCTCGGTGACGAGGATGTCGGTGGGACAGATGCCCGTGGGGTGGAACTGCACGGCCTCCATGTTGCCCATGGGCACCACGCCGGTGTCGATGGCCGGAATGTGGCCGCCGCCGTCGCAGACCACCGCGTTGGTGGTGTTGGGGTAGATGCGCCCGAACCCGCCCGAGGCGATCATGGTCGCCTTGGAGAGATACACGCGCAGGTCGCCGGTCTTCATGCACCGGGCGACCACGCCGAAGCAGGTCTCGCCGTCATGAATGAGCGCCGTGGCCTCCACCTTGTCGTGGACCTCCACGCCGAGTTCGGCGCAGCGGCTGTCCACGGTGAAGAGCACGGAGTGGCCCGTACCGTCGGAGACGTAGCAGGTGCGCCATTTGGCCGTGCCGCCGAAGGCGCGCGCGGTGATGAGCCCCCGGTTTTCTTCCTTTTCGGTTTTCTCGAACTCCTGCCCGCCCTTGAAGTATTTGGAGGTGCCGGGCACCACGCGGTTCCAGGGCGTGCCCCAGTGCGCCAGGCGGCGCATCTCTATGGGCGCGGTGTCCGCGAACATGCGCGCCACTTCCTGGTCGCAGCCCCAGTCGGAGCCCTTGACCGTGTCCTCGAAGTGGACGTCGGGGCTGTCGCCCTCGCCCATGGCGGAATTGCCGAGAGCGGCCTGCATGCCGCCCTGGGCCGCGGCGGAGTGGGAGCGCCGTGCGGGAACGAGGCTCAGGCAGATGGCCGAAAGCCCGGCCTGTCCGGCCTCGATGGCCGCACGCTCGCCCGCCAGACCCGCGCCGATGACAAGTACGTCGGTGTAGATGGTCTGCATGTGTACCTCGTTATGCGAAAGAGAAGAACCAGAACCGCAGGATCGTGATGACGCCCAGCGAGATCATGCCGATGGTCAGGATGTTGTGGCTCTTGTGCAGCTTCTTGCGGCCGTCGGCCTTCACGAAGCCCCACTTCACCGCGATGCGGTAGAAGCCGATGCCCACGTGCAGCTCGGCCATGGGCAAGAGCAGCAGGTAGAAGGCCATCCACCAGCCCGTCTGGATGCGCGCGGCGGACTTGGCCGCGGTGATGGGCAGGTCGTTGAGCACCACCCACATGTGGATGGAGGCGAGGATGAGGATGACCAGCGCGCTGACCACCTGCACGAGCCAGAGCCAGGTGTCGCGGTGGTGCAGCAGGCGTGCGTGCGAGAGGATGGTGGCCATGCCCTCGAAGCGGAACGGGGCCTTGCGCGCGGCAAGCAGGAAGTGGAACAGGAACAGCAGGAAGATGAGCGGCCCGCCCACCTGGGCCATGCCCGTTGCCTCGAAGAATTCCGCGATGGCGTTCATCACGCCCGGTCCGATGATCACGCTGGAGACCAGGAGCATGTGCGCCCACATGAAAAGGATCAGCCCCGCGCCGGAAAGCATCTGGCACCAGTCCAGAACGCCATCCCAGCGCGACGATCTCCCAGCAACAACGCTGGAGCTGACGGTCATTGCGCCCTCCGAATGGAAGTAGAATATGGTACAGCCAAGAACCTACGATCTGCGGACCCACACCATGCCCATGGAAAACGGGTTTTGTCAACCGGATTCGCGGATTGCCTCGTCTCCTCGGCATCTTCCCCGCCCTGGGGCACCAGGCCCTCCCCGCCCCCACCTCCCCGAGGAGCACCCCGAAGAACCAGCGCCCCCAAACCCAGTCAACAGGTCAAACCCATCCATTGAGCCGCCATTTGCGGGGTATTTTCATCCGGGCCCCGAACCCCGTGCCACACTCGGGCATTCCCGCCCCCGCGTGGCAAAGAACAGGCGGGCAAACGGGCAAACAATCGAACCGAGGTTAAATAATGGCAAATAA
>JBFWJM010000008.1:0-25738 GCA_050253205.1 Desulfovibrionaceae bacterium | reverse complement strand
TTCTCCGCGTTCCGTGGACTCACGGTCACCCTCTACGCCCTGCTGCCCCCCGCCCCCAAGGACGCCCAAGCGGGCGGCGATCCGCAAAGCGCGGCCAAGGTCCGCCGCGACTGCGCCCTCTGGGAGCGCCTCGCCTCCTTCGACGCCGCGCTGGACGCCGCGCGAGGCCTGCTCGTCAATGCGGGCATGGACCCCGCCAATGTCCTCGTGAAACGCGAGGAAACCACCCATCCGACGGACTTCCACCTCTGCCTCGAAGGGCTTGTGGGCATGTACGACGCCGTGGTCCTCGGCCGCCGGGGGGCCGAGGGGCTCTCCCGACTCTTCGAGGAGGGCACGGCCGAACGGCTGCTGCACTCGGACACCATGCTCCCCTGCTGGGTCTGCCGACGGTTCGATCCCGGGCGGACGGGCGTGCTGCTCTGCCTTGACCGCTCCCCGGGGCCCAACAGGCTGGCCGACCACGTGGCCGCCATGCTCCAGGGGGACGAGCGCCACCACGTGACCCTGCTGCACGTTCGCCCCCGCCGGGGCGGAGAGGACGACGGGCACGTCTTTTCCCAGGCGGCCCGGCTGCTGGTGGACGCCGGCATCCCCTCAGAGCGCATCCGCACCAAGACCCTGGCGGACGGCTCCCCGGCAAGGGCCATCCTGCGCGAGGCCGAGGAGGGCGGCTACGCCGCCGTGGCCATAGGCCGCAAGGGCGAGGAGCCGCGCGGCCTGCGCCGCCTGTTCAGCGGTTCCACGGGCCGCGCGCTGCTGCGCGGGCTGGACGGCCCGGCCCTCTGGTTCGGCGGTTAGGAGCCCACGGTGGCGACCCTCGATCCCATCCTCGCCGTGGCGCTGGCCTCCACCCTGATCCAGTTCGGGGCGGCGGCCCTGGCCCTGCGGCTCATCCCCCTGACCAACGCGCGCCTGGCCTGGTCCATGATCTCCGGCGCGCTCATCCTCCAGGGCGTGCGCCGCGCCCTGAACTACGCCTGCGCCGCGCACGGCGCGCCCCTGTGGTGGACCCCGGGGGCCGACGAGGTGGCGGGGCTGATCATCTCCCTGCTGCTGCTGGCCGGGGTGGCGGGCATCGGCCCCCTGTTCCTGGCCATGCGCAAAAGCGAGCGCCGCCTGCGCACCGTGGCGGACTTCACCTACGACATGGAGTACTGGCGGCTGCCGGACGGGCGCATGGAGTACGTCTCCCCCGCGAGCGAGCGCGTCTGCGGCAGGCGGCCCGAAGAGTTCCTGGCCAAGTCCGACCTGATGCTCGACATGGTCCACCCGGACGACACCGACATGGTCCGCGAGCACATGCGCCGCGACGACGAACGCTGCGAGAAGCACGGCACCCTGGAATTCCGCATCACCATGCCCGACGGCTCGGTCCGCTGGCTCAGCCACGACTGCCGCCCCGTGTTCGACGAGGACGGCACCTACCTCGGCAGGCGCGGCACCAACCGGGACATCACCGACCGCAAAAAAGCCGAGGAGAGCCGCTCCGACGTGGAGCGCATCATGCGCCACGACCTCAAGAGCCCCCTGCTCGGCATCATCGGCATCCCCGAAGCCCTCAAGGACGACCCCGAAATCCCCGAACACGCGCGCCACATGCTCTCCCTGGTGGAGCGCGCCGGGCGCGACCTGCTCGACCTGGTGGAGTCGTCCCTGGCCCTGGCCAAGCTGGAGCGCGGCGTGCCCCTGGAAAAGAAGGACCCCGTGGACCTGGCCGAACTGGCCCGCGCCATCTTCACCGGACTGGGCAAGCAGGCGGCGGGGCACGGCGTGCGCTTCGCGCTTTTCCTGGACGGCAGACCCGCCGCAGGGGAGGAGGCCCTCGTCGTCGCGGGGGCGCGGCTGCTCCTGCGGACCATGCTCGCCAACCTGCTGAAGAACGCCATGGAGGCGTCCTCCAACGGGGACGAGGTGCGCGTGGACCTGTGCAGGGACAAGGACGCGGTGCGCATCGAGGTGCGCAACACAGGGCTCGTCCCCGAAGAAGTCCGCGAGACGCTCTTCGAGAAGTACGCCAGCGCCGGGAAGTCCGGGGGCACGGGCCTGGGCACCTACAGCGCCCGGCTCGCCGCGCGCGCCCACGGCGGGGACGTTACCTTCACCTCAGCCCCGGGCCGGGGCACAGTGTTCACCGTCTTTCTCCCCGGGGCAAACGGGGCGGAGCCCATCCAGCGGTCCTAGGTTCTTCGCGCCGCACCATCGCAGCGCAGAAGCCACACCCGGCAGCCATACACAGCGCCCGATGCTCTTACAGCTACCTTTACCCGAAGCGCCCAGGGACAACCTCCAGGCTGTAGCGGCCAGGGCCAAACCGCCCGGCCGTGATGACGCCTCCACCGTCGGCCATTGCCCCCGGCCATTCCTTCCCGGCCTTCCGACGCATCGGAAAAAAACCTGACACCACCGGAAAAGCGCCTGTTGGCAGCCGCCTGATCCTGCAAAAAAATATCCCATGATATCAGTGTACTAAAAAGTATTTTTTTCGGCGACAATTGGCATTCATCTTGCCATTGTCCTTACGGCGCTGGATGGAGCGTCGTCAGAAGGCAGCAACCAAGGAGGATGTGATGCAGGAATACAAGATCCTTGTCGTGGACGACGAGGCGGATTTCGTCCAGAGTCTCACCGACCGCCTGGAGCTCCGCAAGATGAAGGCCGAGGTGGCCCTCAACGGCGAGGACGCCTTGCAGAAGGTGGTGGACGAGGAGCCCGAGGTCATGGTCCTCGACCTCAAGATGCCCGGCATGGACGGCCTGGAGGTGCTCCAGCGCGTCAAGAACGCCTACCCCACCACCCAGGTCATCATTCTCACGGGGCACGGCTCCCCCGAGGCCCGCGCCAAGGCGGGCAAGATGGGCGCCTACGCCTACCTGGAAAAGCCCGTGGAGATGGACACCCTCATGGAGACCATCAACCGCGCGTACAGCCAGTTCAAGAAGGTCAAGCACAACGTGGACACCGCGTTCATGGGCGCGGCCATCGCCGCCGCCGGAGAGCTCGACCTGGCCCAGCGGGTCATGAACGAGGAATTCGAGGAATAAGCTTTCGTGTGCCGGGCGGGGGGCGAAGCGGGCCGGGCACAGGGTCCGGTTCCGCACCGCAGCTCCAACCGCCCCCCGCCCGGTGCCACCTCTAGGGCCGACGCCCTTCCCGCTCCCGTTCCCGGGAGCCAGGAGTGAAAGGGGAACGCCATGACCCAGCCCTGCGTCCTGCTGGTGGACGACGAGAACCAGTTTCGCCAGGTCCTCTCCAAGCGGCTCTCCCGGCGCGGCTTTGCCATCCGCGAGGCGGCCGACGGCGCCTCCGCCCTGGAGCGCATGAACGAGGCCGCCTGCGACGTGGTGGTCATGGACGTGAAGATGCCCGGCATGACAGGCATCGAAACCCTGGCCGAAATCCGCAGCCGCCATCCCGAGTCAGAGGTCATCCTGCTCACCGGGCACGCCAGCACCGAGGACGGCGTGGCGGGCATCAAGGCCGGAGCCTTCGACTACCTCACCAAGCCCGTGGAAATGGAGCATCTGGCAGGCAAGATCCGCCAGGCTTTGGACAAGATCGACCGCGCCAGGGAAAAGCGCCGCGAGCGGGAATTCCGCGAGCGCATGGAATGCCGCATGGTGGCCGCCGAACGGCTCGCCTCCCTGGGCACGCTGGCCACGGGCATCGCCCACGAGGTGAACAACCCCCTGGCCGTCATCAACGACGCGGCGGGCTGGCTCACGGACCTTTTGGCCGACGCCCCGGACGACATGCCCCTCCGGCGGCAGCTGGAGATGGGCCTGGGCAAGATCACCACCAGCGTGGCCCGGGCCAGGCGCATCACCCACCAGCTCCTGGGCCACGCCCGGCAGAGCGAGCCCGAGGTCAGCAGGTTCGACCTCGTGCAGCTCGTGCGCGAAGCCGTGGAGCTCGTGGGCAAGCCGGCCCGCGCGCGCAGCGTCCTGCTGGAGGTTGACGCCCCGGAAGGGCCCCTGCCGCTGCGCTCGGACCCCGGCCAGCTCCGCCAGGTGCTCATCAACCTGCTGACCAACGCCATCCACGCCACGGCCGAGGGCAGCGAGGTGCGCATCGCCATCAGGCCCCACGGCAGCCACGCGGACTTCACCGTGTCCGACCAGGGGCCGGGCATCCCCGAGGAGCACATGGAGCACATCTTCGAGCCCTTCTTCAGCACCAAGCCCGCCGGGGTCGGCACCGGGCTCGGGCTGTTCGTCACGGCGGACATTGTGGGCCGCCTGGGCGGCACCGTGAGCGCGGAAAACCGCGCCCCGCTCCCCCCCGGCGAGCCCGGCGGCGCGGACTTCATCGTCACCCTGCCCCTGGAATACGAACCCCTGGCCGAGGCCAAGGAGGAATCATCGTGAGCAAAAAGCCCATCCGCGTGATGCTTGTGGACGACGAGCCCGATTTCGTGGACATGCTCTCCCTGCGCCTGGAGGGCGCGGGCATGGAGGTGACCTGCGCATCCGGCGGCCGCGAGAGCCTGCGCCTGTTGGAGAAGCACTCCTACGATGTCATCGTGCTCGACCTGCTCATGCCCGGCATGAACGGCGTGGAGACCCTGGAGGAGATCCGCAAGCGCGGCCACAAGGCCGAGGTCGTCATCATGACCGGGCACGGCCCCAAGCAGGACCTGGCGCGCTGCGCCGAGCTGGGAGCCTACGACACCCTGCTCAAGCCCGCAGACTTCGCGGACGTCCTGGCCGTCATCCGCGCGGCCCACGCCCACGCCTCCGGCTAGCGCCCGGCCCCCCCAGCCTAGCCCGCCCTCACGACGCCCGGGGCCTCCCTGGAAGAACGCAAAGCGACAGCCCGGAACTCGCAGCCCGGGACACGCGACCCGGAACTCGCAGCCCGGGACGCGCATCACGCTACCTCCCCGCGCGCGACGGGCCGACAGCAACGGCAATCGCATCGAGAGTGGCAAACGGGTGTGGCCGCGCGGCTGGTTGCCGCCCTTCGGCCACAGGCTACACCGCGTCCGCCGTTTTCGTCTTCTTGCCGCGCAGCCGCCGGAACCGCTGCTGGAGCGCGTCCAGATACATGTAATACACGGGCGTGAAGTAGAGCGTCAGCACCTGGGAGAGCAGCAGCCCACCCACCACCGCGAGGCCCAGGGGCCGCCGCGCGGCCGCGCCCGCGCCGAAGCCGAGCGCGATGGGCAGCGTGCCCATGAGCGCGGCCATGGTGGTCATCATGATGGGCCGGAAGCGGATGAGCGCGCCCTCGCGGATGGCCTCGCGGGCCTCCACGAGCTGCTCGCGCTGGGCCGCCACCGCGAAGTCGATCATCATGATGGCGTTCTTCTTCACGATGCCGATGAGCATGATGATGCCCACGAAGCCGTAGATGTTCAGGTCCTGGCCGAAGACGAGCAGCGTGGCCAGCGCGCCCACCCCCGCCGAGGGCAATCCCGAAAGAATGGTCAGCGGGTGGACGAAGCTCTCGTAGAGGATGCCGAGCACCAGGTAGATCACCAGGATGGAGAGCACCAGCAGCAGCCAGAGGCCCTTCATGGAGCTCTGGAACGCCTGGGCCTCGCCCTGGAAGCTCGTGGAAACCGACGAGGGCACCACCTCGCGCACCAGGGATTCCACCTCGTTCACCGCCGTGCCCAGGGAGACCCCCGGCGCGAGGTTGAAGGAGATGGTCACGCTGGGCATCTGCCCGGAGTGGTTCACGGAAAGCGGGCCCACCGTGGGCTTCCAGTCCGCCAGTGCGCCCAGGCGCACCAGCCGCCCCGTGTCCGAGCGCACGGAGAGCATGGACAGGGCCTCTGGGTTCGCCTGGTAGCGCGGGGCCAGCTCCATGATCACGTCGTAGGTGTCCGTGGGCGCGTAGATGGAGGAAACCTTGCGGTTGCCGAAGGAGGTGGCCAGGGCGTCCTCCACCTGGTAGGCGCTGACGCCCAGGGCCGAGGCCTTGTCGCGGTCGATGCGCACGCTCAGCTCCGGGTTGCTCAGCTCCATGTCCGAGGTCACGTCCTGGAGGTGGTGCAGCTCGCCGAGGCGCTGCTCCAGCATGGCCGAAACGCGGAACAGCTCGTCCGTATTCGGGGTTTGCAGGGTGTATTGGAACTGGCCCTTGGAGGCCCGCCCGCCGATGCGGATGGGCGGCGGGTTGGAAAGGAACACGCGGATGCCCGGCACCTGGGAGAGGCTCCTGCGCAGCCGCTGGAGCACCACCTCCACGTCGTCTCGCTCGCTGCGGGGCTTGAGGTTGAGCATCAGCCTGCCGGAGTTGTTGCCCCGGTTGGGCCCTCCCCCGCCCACCACGGACATGTAGCCGTCCACGGCGGGGTCGGTGTCCACCACGCGCATGAGCGCCAGCTGGCGTTCGACCATGGTCTCGAAGGGCACGCCCTGCTCCGCCTCGGTGGTGACCATGAGCCTGCCCGTATCCTCGCTGGGCAAAAAGCCCTTGGGAATGGCCTGGAAGAGCACCACCGTCACCACCAGCACCACCACGGAGGCGAGCATGGTCAGGCGATGGTGGCGGATGGTCCAGTCGAGGCTCGTGCGGTAGAGGGAGCGCAGCCCCTCGAAGCCGTTCTCGAAGGCGTTCCAGAGCCTGCCGTGGCGGGCCTTGCCGTTGGTATGCGGCCGCATGACCACGTTGCAGAGCATGGGCGTGAGCGTGAGCGACACGAGCCCCGAGATGAGCACGGCCGCGCAGATGGTCACCGCGAACTCGTGGAACAGGCGGCCCACGATGCCCTCCATGAACAGCACAGGCAGGAACACGGCGGCCAGGGAGATGGTCATGGAGATGATGGTGAAGGCGATCTCCCGGGAGCCGTCAAGCACGGCCTGGTGCCGACTCTTGCCCATCTCCGAGTGGCGGACGATATTTTCCAGCATGACGATGGCGTCGTCCACCACGAAGCCCACCGAGAGCGTCAGCGCCATGAGCGAGATGTTGTTGAGGCTGAACCCGTAGAGGTGCATCACCGCAAAGGTGCCAATGATGGACATGGGCAGGGCCAGGCTCGGGATGAGCGTGGCCGAAAGCTTGCGCAGGAAGAGGAAGATCACCAGGATGACCAGGCAGACCGTGAGCCCCAGGGTGAACTTCACGTCCGCCACGGACTCCTTGATGGAGTGGGAGCGGTCGTAGAGCACGTCGAGGTTCACGGCCGCAGGGAGCTGCGCGCGCAGCGAGGGCAGCAGCTCGCGCACCGCGTCCACCACCTGCACGGTGTTGGTGCCGGGCTGGCGCTGGATGGCCAGGACCATGCTCGGGGTGCCGCTGTACCAGTTGCGCCGCCTGGTCTGCTCCACGGAGTCGAACACCTGGGCCACGTCCGCCAGGCGCACGGGCGAGCCGTTGCGCCAGGCCACCACCAGGGGCATGTAGTCGTCGGCGTTCATGAGCTTGCCGTTGGAGCGCACGATGTATTCGCGCTCGGACCCGGCCACGGTGCCCACGGGGAGGTTCACGTTGCCCGTCTTCACCGCGGCGGCCACCTCGTCCACACCCAGCTCCATGGCCGAGAGGCGCTCGGGGTCGAGCTGGATGCGCACGGCGTACTTCTGCTGCCCGTAGACCTGCACCTGGGCCACGCCGTTGACCATGGAAAGCCGCTGGGCCATGACGTTGTCCGCGTATTCGTTCACGTCGGAGAGGCGCATGGTGGGCGAGGAGATGGCCAGGTAGAGGATGGGCGAGTCCGCCGGGTTCACCTTGCGGAAGCTCGGCGTGGAGGTCATGTCGTCCGGCAGGCGGCCCAGGGCCGTGGTGATGGCGGACTGCACGTCCAGGGCGGCGTCGTCGATGTTGCGGTTGAGGTCGAACTGGAGCGTGATGCGCGTGTTGCCGAGGTTGGAGACCGAGGTCATGGAGTCGAGCCCGGCGATGGTGGAGAACTGCTTCTCCAGCGGGGTGGCCACGGAGGAGGCCATGGTCTCCGGGTTCGCGCCCGAGAGGCTGGCCTGCACCTCGATGGTGGGGAAATCCACGCTGGGCAGGTCGCTCACGGGCAGCTCGAAGTAGGCCATGACGCCAAAGATGAGGATGGCGGCCATGACCAGGGTGGTCATGACCGGACGGTTGACGAAAATCGCCGAAGGGTTCATGGCTCTAACCTTCCGCGCCGGTTTTGGCCGCGCCGGGCTTGGCTGCGCCGCCAGTACCGCCAGCACCTTGCACGTCTGCGGCACCGTCCTGGGGGCGTATCTCCACCTTGGAGCCGCTGGCCAGGGCCACCTGCCCGTCGAGCACCACGAGCTCGCCCTTGGCAAGGCCGTCCGTGACCACGGTGAGCTCGCCCACGATGTACGAGGTGGCCACGTTGCGCGCCTGGGCCGTGCCCTTGCCGCCATCGCCGGGCTGCACCACGTAGACGTACGGCCCGCTCATGCCTTCCATCACCGCCCGGGTGGGCAGCAGCAGCGCGTTTTCCAGGTCGCGGAGCTTGAGCTCCACGCGGGCGAACTGCCCGGGCCAGAGGGCGTTGTCGTCGTTGGCGTAGGCCGCCAGCAGGCGGATGGTGCCGGTGGTGGTGTCCACGGCGTTGTCCACGGCCGCGAGGACGGCCCGCACTGGCGCGGCCCCTTCGCCGGAGGGGATCACACCGACCTCCACCTCTCCCTGGCGCATGCGCGCCATGATCTCGCCCAGGTGGCGCTCCGGAAGGGAAAAGGCCACGTTGATGGGCCGGATCTGGTTGATGACGCAGAGCGTGCGGTCGTCGTTGGCCTTGATGACGTTGCCCTCATTGACCTGCACGATGCCCACCCGCCCGGAGATGGGCGCGGTGATGTTGGCGTATTCGCGGTCGAGCCGGGCCTTGGCCAGGGCGGCCTCGTTGAGGCGGATGGTGTTTTCCAGGGCCTGGGCCTCGGCAAAGGTGTCGTCGTAGCTCTCCTGGGCCACCACGTTCATCTCGCGCAGCTGGGAGTGGCGCTTGAGGTCTTCGCGCGCCTTGACGAGGTGGGCCCTGTCGCGCTCCAGCTGGGCCTGGGCCTCCAGCACGGCGAGGTCGAAAGAGCGGGGGTCGATGCGAAACAGCAGGTCGCCCGCCTGGACCTCCTGGCCGTCGCGCACGGACTGCTGCTCGATGATGCCGCCCACGCGCGACTTGACCTCCACCGAGGCGAGGGGCTCCACGTTGCCCACGGCGTTCAGCGCGTAGGGCACGGTGCGCCGCTCCACTTCCACCACGGTGACGGGCACCACGCGCTCGCGCCTGGCCCCCGCTCCGTCTTCGCCGGAACAGCCGGACAGCGCGGCCGCCATCAGGGCCAGCCCGAAAACGAGGGCAGGGACGACGGCGGGCAGAGCGGCTCGCGGCGCCTTCCGGGAAAGGGTCAGCATGTCATTCCACCTCACGAGTGGTCCGTCTGCCCTGGGCGGACGGTTGCAGGAGAACGAGCGGATCAGGAAATGGCGCGGGAAACATCGCGGAAGCTATCCCTTCCGCACCGGGAGGCGCGGCGGGCGGACGACCCCGGACAACACGGGCCACACCCGGCAAAGAGTGGCCGAAGGGGAAAAAACTGTCAAGGTCCAAACTCGGGAAAAGCACTGCGGGCCGGGCGTTTTCACCCGGTTCACCCCTCCCGTCGCAGCCCCCGCAAACCGGCCACGGCTTCCATCTCCGTGCGCAGCTTGGTCCGCGCCCGGGCCACCTGCTCGTCGTTGTTCATGATCATGTCGAGCTGGCGGGTGTGCATGAGCAGGTAGCCGAGCACCCGCAGCCCGCTCTCCATGGCCGGACGGTCGAGCCGCTCCAGCCGGGCGGTGAGCCGGTCCTCCCGCAGGCTCACGCGGAAGCCCCGCTCCTCCAGCAGCTCGCCCACCATGTTCACGCGCTTCTGGCGGCGCATGTCGTCCGCCGCGCCGCCCTGGAAGCGGAAGCTCGCGTAGTTCTCCCTGGCCCGCTCGCCCACCAGCCCCTCCACCTGGGCGAAGTGGTAGCCGAAGCGTGAATGCAGCGAGCAATAATTCCTGGAGATCATGAAATAGTTGCGGTTGCCGTAGAGGGACGGGGAGGCCGGGTCCAGGGAGCGGTCCATGGTGGAGCGGAAAAGCACGGAGACGAACCCCGCCCCGTCCATGGCCGGGCCCTGCCACGGCACTGCGGTGATGCCGTCCCAGAGGGCGAGCATGGGAATGGAGACGATGTCGTCCAGGTGCACGTACTGGCCCCGGTCCTCGCCCTGGAGGCCGTCGTCCAGGTTGAGCACCCACCACTGCATGGGCGAGCTGGTCACCAGCCGCTTGCTGGAGCGGGCCTGGTTCTGCGCCCGCTTGCCGAAGCGAAACATCTCGTGGACCACCTTCTCGTGGCAGAAACGCGTGAGGTCGTGGACCGTGGCGCAGTTCGCCGGGCGGAAGGCAGGGGAATCCGGGTCGAGCATGGTCAGGGGCAGGATCAGCCTGGAGGCCTCGCGCAGGGTTTCCAGCACGGTGGAGCCCTCCATGAGGTTGCGCGGCCGGGCGCGCCCGGCCAGGCGCTCCTCCTGCCGCCCGGCGAACACGGCGTGCGCGTCCGCGTCCACGGTGACCTCCATGCCCGTGGTCAGCACGGTGAGCGCCTCGTGGACACCGAAGATCGCGGGCACGCCGAACTCCCGGGCCACGTTGGCCAGGTGCCCGGTGACGCTGCCCTGCTCGCAGACCACTGCGGCCGCGCGCGAGAGCAGCGGAGCCAGCCGGGGGGAGGACTGCTGGGCCACGAGCACGCCCCCCTTGGGAAAGGCGAGCATGTCCGCCTCCTTGAGCACCTGGTGCACCTCGCCCACGGCCACGCCGAGGGCCGCCGTGGCTCCCCCGGCGAGGAGCACGTCGCCCGGCTGGCCTCCGGGCAGCACGGGGCAGGAATCGTGCGTGCCCACGGAGAGCGGCCTGCACTGCAGCAGCACGAGGCCGTCCTTTTCGTCGAAGGCCCACTCCACGTCCATGGGCCTGTCGTAGAAGGCCTCCACCGTGAGCCCCAGCTCCGCCAGGGCCACGGCCTGCGTCTCGCTGAGCACGGCGCGGGTGCGCTCCTCCTCCGGCGAGGGCACGCGGCTGACTCCCTCCACGGGCAGCAGCTCGAAGCGGTGGGTCTTTTCCGCCACCTCGCTGCGCAGCACGCGAAGCGGCGCCCGGCGGCCCACCACGTAGAGGTCGCTGGGGGCGCTGCCGTCCACCACGGCCTTGGGCAGGCCGAACACGGCGGAGATGATCGCCTCATCCTCGCCGCCGGGCATGGGGTTGCGGGTATACATGACCCCGCCGCAACGCGCGGAAACCATGCGCAGGCAGCCCACGCACATGGGCGTCTCCTCGTCGGAGATGCCCCTTGCCAGGCGGTAGCTCATGGCCGTGAGGGCGTACTTGGAGGCCACCACGTCCTTGTATGCGGTGATGAGCCCCTCGCGCAGCACGTTGAGTTCCGTGCGGTACTGCCCGGCAAAGGAGATGTCCGCGAAATCCTCGCCCACGGCGCTGGAGCGCAGCGCCAGGCGCAGGGCGTCGCCGTGCCCGGCGTGGAGCGTGTCGTAGGCGGCGTAGAGCGCCTCGGAGAGGTCGTCCGGCACCTCGGCCCGCTGCACCAGGGTCTGGAGGTCGAAGCTGAGCTGGTGGAGCTCGTCCATGGCGTCCGGCGCGGCGAGCTTGGCGATGCGCTCCAGGATGCGCTCCTTGAGCCCGCCGTGCTCCATGAACCTGCGGTACGCGGCCGAGGTGAGCACGAAGCCGTCCGGCACGGCCACGTGGAGCACGGAGGCGAGCTCCGCCAGGCTGGCCATCTTGCCGCCCACGAGGTCTGCGCTCTCGCGGCCCGCGCCGGAGAGCGGCAGGACCAGCGGCCCCTCCCCGCCCACCCCGCGCACCTTGAGCAGCGGTTCGATCTCCCCGCGCAGGGCCTGGAGCCGGTCGAAGAGCGCCTCATACTTGCCGGGGGCGAGCTGGTTCAGCCCGGAAACCATCTCCCCGGCTTCGTGCATGGCCCCGCGCGAGCGCGAGCGCACGAACGCGAGGCCGAAGAGCCGCTCGCCGTGCAGGGCCTCCTCGATCTCGCTCATGATGCCCAGGCCCTGATTGTTGGCCCGGAGCACGGCCAGGAACAGCGCGTACCGCCTGCGGAAGGCGGCCTTCACGGACTCGGCGTCCCGTGCGTCGTCGGTGTCCGTGGCCCGGCCAAACCATCTGTCGAACCACCCCATCGCGCCCTCCGGCAGTTCGTGCAGCGCGGTCGAAACGTTCGGACCGGGGCGGCCTCGCGCCCGCCCCGGTCCTCAATCCTATGCCCCGGCCCCCATCAGGCACACATCGGCCGGGGCGGGGGGGGACGTCATCAGTGTTCCAGCTTGAGCCCCCATCCCTCGAACATGAACAGGATGGAGAAGCCGTACCACAGGGTGTAGAACACATAGAACACCAGCGAGAAGGTGACCACGCCGATGCGGTCCATGATGCTCTGGGGCTCCACCCCGTAGTAGTTGTACGCGGTTTCCACACCTCGGCTGACCACGCTGGCCACGTCCTTGGCGGCGGCGAAGAGCTTCTGCTTTTGCAGTTGCTTTTCCGTCTTGTTCAGCAGCTTCCACCAGGTGTAGAGCCCCAGCCGGGCCTCCACGCCGCGCCGCTCGGTGAACGTGTCGCCATGGTTGTGATACATGGCGTCCACGTCCTCGGCAACAGCGGCGAGCACGCCGCCGAGGTCGCCCTTGACCAGCAAGCCGCCCTCGGCGGGGGTCACGGCGGCCCCGGCGCTGGCGAGCAGCGCGGTCATGACCTGGGCATCACTTGCATCGTCGGCCGGGAGGGTCACCTCGAAGGCGGTGCCCTTCAGCCCGTCTGCCGTGTTGTTGACCATGCCCAGGTAGTTCGCGGACCCCTTGGAGATGGAGTTGTAGAGGTTGTCGAGGTAGGCGAACCCGTTGTGGCCCTCGTAGAGCGGCGCGAAGAACAGCACCAGCACGACCAGGAAGGCCGCCATCATTCCGACTCCGGTGTAGAACTCCTTGTGGTTGGCGATCATATCTTGACCTCCTCACCCTTCAGCACCTTGATGTTCTTGAAGAAGACCGAAACGACCCAGATGCCGAACCCGCCGATGACCACGAAGAAGGCCCAGATGCCTATGGTCTCCAGCGTGCTGGCCATTCCGGCGGAGATGTCGAGCACCTCCATGCTGCGCAGCTTCGCGGGGAGGGCGAAGATGCGGTTCACGAAGCCCGCGAGCACCGCCATGGCGTAGAAGCCGCGGATGGTGATGCCCTTGACCACCTTGGTGACCATGGCGCCCACCTGGATGCCGAGCAGGGAGCCCAGCAGCATGCCCATGGCCAGGGTGTAGAAGATGAACCCGTAGATGGCGTACTGCGAGATGGACGCGTACCCGGCGGTGAAGATGATCTGGAAGATGTCGGTGCCCACGGTGGTGGCCGAGGAGACGCCGAGCATGTAAACGAAGATCGGGAAGGTCAGGAAGCCGCCGCCCACGCCCATGATGCCCGCAGCCAGGCCGACGATGGCCCCGGAGAGCACCAGGAAGACCCAGGAGATGGACCGGCCGCCCTCGGTGACGCCCTCGTCGAACTTGACCATGGGCGGAATCTTCACCGACTGGAGCATGCGCGAAAGGCTGCCCAGCTCCGCGCCCTCGCCCCCGCCGTGCGCGCCGTGGTCGGCGGCCTGGGGGTTCTTCTTGCTGGCCGAGGAGGCCTTCAGGAAGTCGATCATGGCGTAGATGCCCAGGAAGCCGAGCATCAGGCAATAGATCGAGGTGATGAACGCGTCGGAGATGACCGGGTTGAGCTCATAGAGCCAGCGGTTGAGCAGGCCGCCGCCCGTGGCCCCGCCCACGGCGCCGAGCAGGAACACCAGCGCCAGCGCCACGGAGACGTTGCCCAGCTTCCGGTGGATGACACTGCCCATGATCGCCTTGGCGAAGATGTGGAACAGGTCCGTGCCCACCGCGAGGATGCCCTTGATGCCCGCGCTCATGAGCGCCGGAGCGATGATGAAGCCGCCGCCCGCGCCGATGCACCCGGTGATGAACCCGGCCATCAGGCCGATGGCGATGGAGGCCAGGAAGATGCCCAGCGAGTAGAACGCGGGGCTGTAGGCCTTCTTGCCGCCGATGACGTCCGGCAGCGCCTGGGAGATGTCCGAGGCGTAGGCCAGGCCGAGGATGAACACCGGGAGCAGGAGCAGCCCGAGGATCATCATCCGCTTGCGCGACCCCAGGATGCGCCGACTCACGTCGATCTCCCATTGGGCGTGCGCGCGCGCCCCGTACATCATGAAAGCGCCCAACTGTCTGATGAAGTTCATGTTCTTCATACCCCTTTGTTATCGTTGCTACAGGTTTGCGCTATAAACGTGCGCCCGGCCCATTCCGCCGGGCACTATTCTCCACTTCCGGAAACATCGCCGCACCGGGCGCGAACCCTGCCCCCGGCCTCCTCCACGGCCCAGAGCAGCTCGTCGATGTCGATGGGCTTGAGCATGTAGTCGAAGGCGCCGCCCTCCATGGCCAGCCGCGCGGCGTCGATGTCCGCATGGCAGGTCAGCAGCACCACCTCCACGGGCAGCCCGCGCTCCTTGATGCGCGCGAGTGTCTCGATGCCGTCGATGCCGGGCATCTTCATGTCCAGCACCACCACGTCCACCCCGCCCCGGGCGAGCAGCTCCAGGGCCTCCAGCCCGCTGCCAGCGCCGGAAGCCGAGACCCCCCGATGCGCCAGGCGCTTCACCAGCGTCCTGCGGAAGGGGGCCTCGTCGTCTACCACGAGCACGCACAGGGGTCGGCTGGTCATTGCTGCTCCTCCCCGGCCGCGAGGCGGATGCGCCCCACCAGCTCCGCGAGATCGCAGGGCTTGGTCAGGTAGTCCACCGCCCCGAGGGCCATGCCCTCCCGAGCCGCCTGCTCCGAGCCGTGGCCCGTGAGCATGAGCACGGGCAGGTCCGGGTCCATGAGCCGCAGGATGCGCAGGAGTTCGATGCCGTCCATGTCTTCCATCTTCAGGTCCACCACCACCACGTCGAAGCGGTGCTCGCGCAGGCTGCGGATGGCGTCCGCCCCGCAGGAGGCCGTGTGCACGTCGAGGTTGCGGCGGGAGAGGCGCTTTTGCATCACGTTGAGAAAGCCGACCTCGTCGTCCACGAGCATTACGCGCAGCACGCGCTCCTCCGGGGTCCGTCCGCCGCTCATGCGCCCTCCCCCGGGCCGGTGCGGCCCTGCGTCGCGTCGCCTTCGGCCTCGCCGCCGGGGTCCGCGTCCTTGCCCTTTTCGGCATTGGGATCATCCGCCGGGAGCAGCACGGTGAACACCGTGCCCTCACCCGGGCGGCTCTGGACCTCGATGTCGCCGCCCATGCGGGTGACGATGCCATAACAGATGGAAAGCCCGAGGCCGGTTCCCTGGCCCACGGGCTTGGTGGTGAAGAAGGGGTCAAAGATGCGCGAGAGATTGGCCTCGGGGATGCCCTGGCCGTTGTCGGACACCTGGACGAAGACCTCGGTGCCCACCTCGCTGAACCGCGCCCCGGTGGTGACCATGATCAGCCCGCCGTCGCGGCCCATGGCGTCCACGGCGTTGTTCACGAGGTTGAGCACCACCTGCTGGAGCTCCGAGGAGGAGCCGAGCACCGGGGGCAGGTGACCCTGGAGGCGGGAGACGATGTTGACCTTGCTGTACTTGGCGCGCTGCTCGGCGAGGGAGAGAATCTGGCCCACGAGTTCGTCGATGTCGATCTGCTGGGCGGTGGAGTCCGTCCTGCGGGCAAAGTGCAGGAGCTTGTGGGTGATGTCCTTACATCGCTGCCCCTGGATGCGAATCTGTTCGAGGGAGTTGGAGAACTCCTCGCGCTCCAGCGCCCCGTCCTCCAGCAGGTCCTCCATCCAGCCCGCCTCCTCCACCATGATGGCCACGGGGTTGTTGATCTCGTGCGCGATGCCCGCGGCCAGCTCGCCGATGGTGGCCAGCCTTCCGGCCTCGACCATCTGGCGGTCCACCTCCTCCTTCTCGCGGTCCGCGCGGTAGACGCGCGCGGCCATGCGCCGGGAGAGGAAGAGCACCGTGGTGACGATGAGCAGCCCGCCCAGCAGCAGCACGGTGACCGTGAGCACGCGGGTTCGCCGCAGGAGGCGGTAGGCGTCCTCTGCGGCCTGCTGGTACACGAGCCGCCATTCTCCGTGCTTGAGCGGCACGGTCACGAGCAGATAGTCCCGCCCGCTCTGGTCCTGCACGTCGGCCACGGCCACCTCGCCCACATGCTCCGGCAACTTGGCCCCCGGGCGGAGCACGGCCCGCTCGCCCGTGCCGGGCAGGTACTGGGTCTGGAACTCGCCCCGGGTGTTGACGATGTAGGCGAAGCCCGTCTCGCCCACGCGGATGTCCTCCACCAGGCGGCTGAAGGCCTCGAAGTCCACGGTGGCGCGCAGGATGTACTCGCCCTGCTCCGTGGTCTTGCGCACGGCCACGATGAAGTGCGGCAGCCCCCGGAGCCCGAGGAACACGTCGCTGATGTACTTGTCTTCCCCGCGCGCCTGCTTGAACCACTCGGCGTTGGAGTAGAGCGCGCGCTCCAGGCGGAAGGGTCCGGCATAGGCCACCTGCTTGCCCTCGGCGTCCACGAACCCGAGGTCCGCGAACTGGCGGCCGTATTCGTTGTGCAGCTCCGCCAGGAGCCGGTGCAGGAAGTCCTCGTCAGCGAGCTGCTCCACGTCGAAGACGTTGGCCATGACGCTGATGAGCCCCACCTGCTGGTTGAGGTAGGATTCGATCTCGTGCTGGTGCTTGAGCACGAGTTCCATGAGATGGTCGTGAACCTTGGACTCGTAGGAGCGGTGGAACTGGTAGACGAAGATGGCGGCCACGAGGAGCATGGGCGCCAGGGCCACGACGATGATGTTCAGCGACATGTTCCGGCCGAGGTTCCGGTAGTAGTGCTCGTCCTTGTTCCGCTGGGCGGTCTGTCCGGGGCGCAGGGTTCGCGTGTCGCTCATTCATCCTCCTCGGCCGGGGCCGACATACCTATTACAAGGCCCATGCCAGGGAGAAGGCGAAACGCGATCGTCACAACAAGCCGGAATTCCAACCCTTCAGGACAAAACCCCTCCTCTCTGGAGGGGTTTATGGCGGTCCGGGGCGTTCGGTTTCTTTACACCGCGTAAAAAGAGTCGCCGCAGTTCCCGGCAGGGAACCGTCCGGCCCGGCCGGAAGCCGGGGTCCGCCGGGCCCCGCAGGCGAAGGAGATGCGCGCATCCTTCTTGCAAGAACGCTGCGGCGCAGGCACAACCGCAAAGAGCCGCGCCGAAAAGAAACGTGACGGGCCCGGCCCGCCGCCCACCAAGGAGGACGCCGCATGGACTACCGAGAAACCACTGTTCTGGGGCGCATCGTGGCCGAGGCCGCCCACGACCTGAACAACGTCCTGGCCGTGACCAGAGACGCGGGCGGCCTGCTCAAGGACATCCTGGCCACCGTCAAGCCCTCGAAGCTCCCGCACCCCGAAAAGCTCCAGCGCATCGTGGAGAGCATCGACCGCCAGACCCGGCGCGGGGCGGACACGGCCAAGGCCCTCAACCGCTTCGCCCACCTCACGGACGAGGAGCGCGCCGAGGTGGACCTCGCCGCCCTGGCCTCCCTGGCCATGGCCCTCACGGGGCGCCACGCCTCCCAGCGGCGCACGGCCGTGAGCGCGAACCACCTGCCCCCGGGCCCCATGCTCGAAGCCCCGCCCATGGAGACGCTCCTGGCCATCACGGCCTGCCTGCGCGCCCTGGTGGACGCCTGCCCCGAAGGGGCCATCGACCTCTCCACCGCCGCCGTGGACGGCGGGGGCGAGGTGCGCTTCGCGCTCACGGGCTGCAAGGAAACCGCCGAGCCCGCCCTCTCCGCCCCGGCGCGCCAGGCCCTGGGTGCCGCGTTCTCCCATGAAGGCAACCGGGCCGTGCTGGCCCTTGCGCCGCCTCTTCCGGAATCCGCCTGACAAAATCCTTTGGATTCCGAGAGAAACGCATTATAGGGAGAGCCATGAACGCCAAGCCAGACTCCGCCCCGCTCATCGGCGAGGACGAGGCTCCCATGCGCTTTGGCCTGCGCAGGAGGATCATCCTCTTCCTGGCGGGGCTGACCCTCACGGCCATCATGGGCGGCACGGCCACCGCCTGGTATACCTACGAGGCCAAGTCCCTGCTGGAGCAGATCCTCGACAAGGACCTCCAGGGGCTGCGCATCGTGGAGCAGCTCGTGAGCGAGCTGAACATGCAGAAGGGCTACACCACCTACTACGCCCTGAGCCGGGACGAGTCGCACCTGCGGGAGCTGGCCGCGCGCACGGACGCCTTCGAGAACCTGCTCGACCGCGCCCTGCTCCACCCCTACCCGCCCCACAGCCGCCAGACCCTCTCGGCCATAGCCACGGACTACCGCGAATACGTGCTCGACCGCCTGCGCGTCATCGACCTCTACTCCCAGGGGCGCGATGAGGAGGGAGGCAAGCTCCACTGGAAGGTGCGCGAGCGCTTCCAGACCCTCTCGGAGCTCATGAACAAGCTCAAGATCGCCCAGGAGGACCGCATCCGCTCCGTGGCGGACGACGCCAAGACCAAGGCCTCGGCCATGATGCTCGGCGCGTGGATGGCCATGGCCGTGGCCGTGCTCATGGCCGTGTTCCTGGGCTATGTGCTCATCCGCAAGGTGCTCGACCCACTGCGGCGCATGGTCCAGGAGGGCCTGGGCCCCGCGCCCACGGGCGGCAACAACGAGATCGAGGCCATCGACCGGCGCATGCACGGACTCATGAGCGACATGGACCGGGCCAGGGAGCACGTCATGCAGTCCGAGAAGCTGGCCCTGGCGGGCAAGCTCGCGGCGGGCGTGGCCCATTCCGTGCGCAACCCGCTGACCTCCGTGAAGATGCGCCTCTTTTCCCTGGGCCGTAGCCTGCGCCTCGACCCGACCCAGGCAGAGGACTTCGAGGTCATCGCCGAGGAGGTCGGCCACATCGACACCATCCTCCAGCACTTCCTGGAATTCGCCCGGCCGCCGCTCTTGCGCAAGGAGCACACCACCCTGGCCGAGGTCACGGACAACGCCGTGCGCCTGCTCAAGCACCGCCTCGACTCCTACGGCGTGGAGGTGGAAACCGAGCTGACGGGCGGCACCAGGCCCATAGACGCGGACCCCGAGCGCCTCAAGGAGGTGCTGGTGAACCTGCTGCTCAACGCCTGCGAGGCCATGCCCGGCGGCGGGCGCATCCGCATCTCCGCGCACAGCAAAACCGACCTCACCGGGCGGCGCATGGCCATCCTGACCATCCGCGACTGGGGCCCGGGCGTGCCGGAGGAAATCCTGGAACGCATCTTCGAGCCCTTCTTCTCGACCAAGGAGGACGGCTCCGGCCTGGGCCTGGCCATCACCCGGCGCATCGTCATGGAACACGGCGGCACCTTCGACGCCCGGCTGGGCGAGGGCTGCGGCATGGTCTTCGAGCTGGCGCTGCCCTGCAAGGAGCCTTAGGCCATGGCCGAGATTCTGATCATCGACGACGACCCGCGCCTGCGCCAGAGCTTCGCCAAGCTGCTGGCCTCCGAGGGCCACTCCGTGCACCAGGCTCCCTCGGGCGAGGCCGGGCTGGAGATCATGCGCGACCGCGCGCCGGACATGGCCGTGGTGGACCTGCGCCTGCCGGGCATGAACGGCCTGGAAACCTTCCAGGCCATGCGCGAGATCGAGCCGCGCATGCCCGTGGTCATCATGACCGCCTACGGCACCACCGAGACCGCCATCGAGGCCACCAAGCTCGGAGCCTACGACTACGTGCTCAAGCCGTTCGACATCCCCGTGTTCCTCAAGCTCGTGGAAAACGCGCTCCAGGCCGGAAAGTTCATGCGCACGCGGGTGGAGATGGACAAGGAGCCCAGCGACACCCAGGGCGAGGCCCTGCTCGGCCGCAGCCGCTGCATGCAGGAGCTGTTCAAGTCCGTGGGCCGCGTGGCCCCCACGGACGCCACGGTACTCATCCGGGGCGACTCCGGCACGGGCAAGGAGCTCATCGCCCGGGCCGTGTACCAACACAGCATGCGCGCCCATCGGCCGTTCATGGTCATCAACTGCGTGGCCATCCCCGAAACCCTGCTGGAGAGCGAGCTCTTCGGCTACGAGAAGGGCGCCTTCACCGGGGCCTCCAGCCGCCGGGTGGGCAAGGTGGAGCAGGCGGGCGGCGGCACGGTGTTCCTGGACGAGATAGGCGACATGCCGCTGTCCATCCAGGCCAAGATCTTGCGCCTGTTGCAGGAGAAGCAGGTGGAGCGCCTGGGCGGGCGCGAGACCATCCCCGTGGACGTGCGCATCCTCGCGGCCACCAACCGCGACCTGGAGGCCGCTGTGGCCGAGGGGCGCTTCCGCGAAGACCTCTACTACCGGCTCAAGGTCGTGACCCTGCACGCCCCGCCCCTGCGCGAGCGCGGGGACGACGTGCGCCTGCTGGCGGAATTCTTTCTGGCGCGACACGCCCGAGACGTGGGCATGGACAACCCCGGCCTGGACAAGAACGCCCTCGACGTGCTCCAGGCCTACCACTGGCCCGGCAACGTCCGCGAACTGGCCAACTACCTGCACAAGGCCATCATCTTCTCGCGCGGCGGGCCCATCCGCCGGGAGGACATGGCCGCCATCATCGGCGGGCCCGAAGCCACGGCCCAGCCCGTGGGGGCCGAGGACGCCCTGGAGCAGTGGGTCCAGCGCGCGCTGAACCGCCTGGCCGGGGAGAACGCCCTGGAATCCATCACCGACCACGTGGCGACCATGACCGTGCGCCTGGCGCTCACGGCCACGGGCGGCAACCGCACCCGGGCAGCCAAGCTGCTGGGCATCTCCCGGCCCACCCTGGTGGCCAAGATCGAGAAGTACGGCCTGCGCATCGACGCCAAGATTTCCTAGCGGCCGCCGAAGCCCCGGCTACCGCTCCCCCCTCCCCGCGCGCTTTCCCGCGTGCTTCAGTGCGTGATTCAACGCACCTACGCCGCCCTCCTTCGCCGCTCTTTTGCCGAGTCCTTCGTAGCGCGCGCCATGGCTCCCTGGGGGCCAGCCATGGTTCCCGGGGGCGCCCGCCGAGGCTCCTCGAAGGCGCCCGCCAGGCCCGCCGGACGCCAACGCGCCGGACGCCGACGCGCCGGGCCGCAGCACGCCTTCCGCCGTTTTGTAAAGAACCCGGACACCCCCCGCCGGGCCCGCTCCCGGGGCCGATTTCCAGGCATGCACAATTCGGACGGGATTTCAGGTGATTGCCCGAGGTGCCGAAAAACCCGCCCGGAACCCGCGCCCGGCACGGGTTTTGCCATGTCAGAGGAATGGACCCCAAGCCCAAGCGCCTGCTCGTCTCCGACCGCAACCCCAACGTGGTCCGCCTCCTGCGCCGGGAGTTCCTCGGCCGGGGGTACGAGGTCGTGCCCGCCACCACCGCCGAACAGGTGCTCGCGGCCCTGGCGCGCAGGCCGGCCGTCTCCCTTGTGCTGCTGGACATGCAGCTCCCCGGGGCGGACGCGCCCGGCTTCTGGGAGCGCATCACCTCCTCGCCGGGCAGTCCCTTCGTGGTGGTCCACGCCTTTTCCGAGGACGCCCTGCCCGCCGAGCTCTCCGGCAGGGCCGCCCGCGTGCCCAAGGACGGCGACATCGAGTCCCTGGCCCGGGCCGTGTCCTGGTGCCTGGCCAGGGAGCGCCCGGCCTGGCCCGAGGAGGAGCCCCCGGGAAAGCGCGGCTCCATCCTGCGCGCCCTGGCCCGCCGCCGGGGCTGAAGCGCCCGGCTTGTGCCGGCTCCGCGCTCCGGCCGCGCCGCCCCCGCCGTTTCCTGCACTCCGCGCCGCTTTCCAGCTCCCGCGCCACCCGGCTGCGCCCATGCCGCCCATGCCGCCCATGCCGCTCATGCCGCCCATGCCGCTCATGCCGCTCATGCCGCCCATGCCGCTCATGCCGCTCATGCCGCCAGCAATGCCCGAGACGATCACCACGCGCCAACCATTCCTCCCCCGCCCCCGGCTCCGTGTGCATGCCCCTGTGCATGCCCCGTCAACGCGGCACCCGGGAAACCCACCAAGCAGAACGCCACGCGGCTCGGCCCTTCGCCGAGCCGCACGTTCCTGCCCGCGCCTTCCCGCTCCCCTGTTGACGCCACACGGGGCCACTGCTACATCCTGCGTGTTACTTTTATTTGATTCATAGTCGTACAGCGTTCCGAAACATTTTATCCATACCCACCCATATCCATCCATATCCACGACGAGGAGCCCGCCATGCCCTGCCAATTGTCCCAGGAACAAATTGATCAGACCGTCGCCTTCCACGGCCACAAGTGCCCCGGGCTGACCATCGGCATCCGCGCGGCGGAGCTCGCCCTGCGCGAGCTCGGGAGCGAGGGCGCGGACCTGCTCGCCGT
The DNA here is from genome assembly GCA_050253205.1 of Desulfovibrionaceae bacterium. Lineage (GTDB taxonomy): Bacteria > Desulfobacterota > Desulfovibrionia > Desulfovibrionales > Desulfovibrionaceae > JAHJKV01. Next base: position 3,359 of record JBFWJM010000008.1, on the reverse strand, counting down.
GAGCGAGACGGACATGTGCGGCGTGGACGCCGTGCAGTTCCTCACGGGCTGCACCTACGGCAAGGGCAACTTCATCCACCGGGACTACGGCAAGATGGCCTTCTCGTTCTTTGACCGCAAGGCCAACAAGGGCTTCCGGGCCCTGCTGCGGCCCGAGGCGCGCGGAGCCATGCACGAGGAGTTCGGCGCGCTGTTCGAGAAGACCATGAGCGGCAAGGCCACGGACGAGGACCGCCGCCGCCTGGGCGAGCTGCGCGAGGGCATGCAGGAGCGGCTGCTCTCCCTGGATCTGGAGGAGATGTTCGAGATCACCCCGCTGGAGGTGCCGCCCGCGCGCCGCGCCGCCATCCTGGAGAGCCTGGCCTGCGAGCACTGCGGCGAGATGGTCATGGAATCACGCACGCGGCGCTTCGGCGGCAAGACCCTGTGCATTCCCTGCTTCGCGGAGGTGGAGCAGAAGGTTTGATCCCTCCGGGCGGGCTTGCGCTGGCCGGGGAGGGCCTGGCAGGCTGTTGAAAAAATGCAATCTGCCGCGTCAGCGAAAAAATCCAGACCGCTTATGTATACGCAATACACTGCGCGTCCTGGATTTTTTCACTTCCTTGCAGCTCACCCTTTTGGAGCGGCCTGCGAGAAACGAGTTTTTCAACAGTCAGCTAGGGTTCCAGCCCCTCGACATGGCAATAGCCGTAGTTGTCGGGAACGTCGAAGAGCACCCCCTGGAACGACAACTGCCCCGAGGGGTTCAGCGGCGTGCCGCCCTCTTTGTCCATGCGCAGGGCGATGGACCCCGGGCGCAGGTGCTCGATCTGGTAGGGCGTCAGCGTCGAGCCGGGAGCAAAGACGGCCTCCCCCAGCAGTTCGTCGTCGTTGGTGAAAATCCTGACGCGAACCGCCACGGCCTCCATGCGCCGGGAGGTCTTGTTGGTCACGGACCCGTCCACCACCAGCACGTTGCCCGCGTAGCGGTTGAGCAGCCAGTGCTCGCCGTGGACCATGGCCTCCAGGCCGGAGTGCGAGTACGAAGCCTGCTCCATGTCCGCAACCTGCGGTTGCCCGGGCGCGGTGAACACCGCCGCCTGCAATGATTCCGGCAGGATGTCGAGCAGATATGCCGCAGGGATGGCGAAATTCAGGTTCTGCCCTCCCTCGCGGTAGAACGTGGTTATCCCCAGAACGGTACCGTCCATGTCGAGCAGCGGGCCGCCGCTGTTGCCCGGAGAGATGGCGGCGTCGGTCTGGATGTAGGCGGTGCCCTCCGACTCCCGGAGGCTGCTGATGATCCCCCGTGAGAGCGTGAATTCGAGGCCCAGGGGGTTGCCTATGGCCAGTACGTCCTCGCCCACGTCCGGCAGGGGGCGGTTGCTGAAGGCCAGGGGAAGCTGCGGGTGCTCGGCCGCCAGCAGGGCGAGGTCCATGTCCGGGTGTACCCGCGCCACGCGCAGAGGCCCTTGCACCTCATCCTCGTGGGTTTTCAGCCCGACGAACGCGCAGGATTCGATGACGTGCCTGTTGGTGGCCACCAGGCTGCCGTCCGCCACGAAGAATCCCGTCCCGGTGCTGACGAGCTCCGCGCTCTCATCCAGACAGTAGATGTGCACCACGCTCGCGCAGGCGCGTTCATAGACGGAAGTGGCATCCATCGCGGCGGCACTCGCCGGGAGCAGCAACAGTAACACAACAAGAGGCAGGGCTCGATTCACGGCACACTCCTGACGCTCGGCCCGCTCCGTCACAACACGAGGAGCAGTTCGGCCAGTTCTTGCGGCGACCTTCCGGGGAGCGAGCGCAATACCCATTCACGCTCTTTCGGGCTCACCCAGTCCTCTTTATTCAGGATCGCTATGGTCACGTCAAGGTACTCCGGCTGCGCGAGCACCTTGCGCAGGGCATCGTCCGGCACCACCTGCTCGAAGGTTTGTCCGTCCGGCGTGGTCACCCTGGAGATGTCGATGCGCTGGAACAACCCGTGCAGGGCGCGCTCCGGAACGCCCCTGGCGAGGGCCTCGTCGAGCAGGGCCCGGGCTTCCCCGGCGCTCCCCGCCCGGATGCGCTCCTCGGCCTGCGCGGCATACTGCCCATACAGTTGCTTGCGCTCCGCGAGGCCGGACTGGTCCGGCACCCCCCAGTTGGCCGTGCTCAGGTCGTCGGTCCGCTCCAGGATGCGCACCCTGCAGACCCCCTCCTCCACCTGCTCCACGCTGCCGTAGCCCACCGGGATGAAAAGGCTCGCGTTGGCGTATTCGGTGCGCAGGAAGAGCATCACCGCATCCCCTTCGCCGTTCAGCGAATCCTCGGCCAGGGGCAGGTTCAGGACGTCGTCCGCCTCGATGCTGGCCACCTTCACGGCCCGGGCCACGGGGAAGCTGCCCTCGGCGGCGTGCGCCGCGCCGAGGGCCAGGCTCCCCAGCAGGAAGAGCATCAGGCTGATCAGAGGCCTCGCCACCGCTCCCCCTAGTTTTCCGTCTTGATGTACGGCCTGGCCTTCCCGGCGACCCTGTTGCCCGCCGAGTCGATGGCCACCACGCGCACATGGTAGGACTTGTTGCCCTCCAGCTTGCGCCACTGCTTCCAGAACTCATCGAAGGTCACGATGGTATTCTCCGTCGCCTGCGCGATCTCCGGCGCGGCGAAGTCTTCCGCGGAGGATATCTGCACCTCGTAGCTGACCGCGCCCTCCAGGTCGGAGGCAGGGGCCCAGGCCAGGCTGTCCTCGCCCTCGGTCTCGTCGGTGCCGTCGAGCTTGTTGCTCGCCACCACCGCCCCGGGGGCGTCGGGCTTGGAATCCGCCACCACGAACACCCGGACGTCGGAGTACGCGGAGGTGAAGCCGCTCGCGTTGGTCACCCGGACCTGCACGGGGTAGGTGCCTCCGAGCTTCACGACGCCCTCCTTCTGGAGCTTCTCGAAGGGGAAGGCGATCTCCTTCGTCTCATACTCCTGGTCCCCGATCTTCAGCGTGTAGCCGACGGCATCCGCACAGGCCGACCAGGAGAGGCCGACCTTGGCGGAAACGGGGTCATTGTTCTTGCCTGGGCGGATGAGCTGCGGCACGCAGGTGTAGTTCAGCACGTACTTGCTCGGCGCAGACCAGGCCGACGCTCGGGAAAGAACGCCGAAGTTGTTCTTGGCCTGCACCCGGAAGGCGTAGTTCTTTCCATATTCGCCGTCGGGATAGCCGATGTACGTGTTCCTGGTGCTGGTTTCGAGCACCACCACGCCGGAGTCGGCATCCTTGATGGTCACATGGTAGGCCACCACGGAGCCGCCCGGGTTGGGGTCGCTGCTGCGGCCCCAGTCAAGCAGCCAGGAGTTCTTGGCCACGTCCACCTTGATCCTCGGATTGGTGGGCACGTTGG
>JBFWJM010000007.1:0-26670 GCA_050253205.1 Desulfovibrionaceae bacterium | reverse complement strand
GGAGCAGACCAGCTCGGCCAGGCCCGCGCTCACGTGGGCCTCGGAAAAGCGCTCCGGCTTCATCTCGTACAGGGTCACCGCCACGCCGCGCGCGGCCAGGGCCAGTGCGCATTCGCACCCGGCCAGCCCGCCGCCGATGACGCTCACTCGCTTCGTTGTGGTCGTGCTCATTTTCTCGTATACCTTGCCGGACACTCGACCGGATATGGGGGAAACCGTCTCCACATGGACCAGCCGCTGCTCGACATACGCGACCTGACCACCGCCTTCGCCACCTCAAGGGGCGTGGCTCGTGCCGTGGATAGCGTGAACCTTTCCGCCTGGCAAGGCGAAACCCTGGCCGTGGTGGGCGAGTCCGGCTGCGGCAAGACCGTGCTGGCCCTCTCGGTCATGGGCCTGGTGCCGAGCCCCCCGGGCCGGGTGCTGGGCGGGCGCGCGCTCTTCGACGGGCGCGACCTCCTGGCGCTGACGGAGCGCGAGTGGCGAACCGTGCGCGGCAACGACGTGGCCATGATCTTCCAGGAGCCCATGACCTCCCTCAACCCCGTGTTCCAGGTGGGCGAGCAGATCGCCGAGGCCGTGCGCCTGCACAAGCGGGCCTCCCGGGCCGAGGCCATGGAGCGCGCCGAGGGGATGCTCGCCCTGGTGGGCATCCCCGCGCCCAGGGAGCGCCTGGCGAGCTATCCGCACGAACTCTCAGGCGGCATGCGCCAGCGGGTCATGATCGCCATGGCGCTCTCCTGCGGGCCGCGCCTGCTCCTGGCGGACGAGCCCACCACCGCGCTGGACGTGACCATCCAGGCCCAGATCCTCGACCTGCTGGTGGAGCTGCGGGAGAGCACTGGCACGGCGGGCGTGCTCATCACCCACGACCTGGGCGTGGTGGCGCGCATGTGCAGCCGCACGGCCGTGATGTACGCCGGGCAGGTGGTGGAGCGCGCCGGGGTGCGCGAGCTCTTCCGCGAGCCCCTGCACCCCTACTCCGCCGGGCTCATCGCCTCCCTGCCCAGGCCGGGCTCGCGCCAGCCGCTCACGCCCATCCCCGGCACGGTGCCCTCCATCTTCGACCTGCCGCGCGGCTGTCGCTTCCGGCCGCGCTGCGCCCGGGCCTTCGAGCGCTGCGCCGAGCCGCCGCCGCTTTTCCTGCACGGGGAGCGCGCCGTGCGCTGCTGGCTGCACGAGGGAACCGAGCGGGAAGACGCCCCCGGGGAGGCCCAACCATGAGCGTGCTGCTCAAGCTCGACGATGCGAGCCGCCACTACCGCGTGCGCCGGGGGTTGCTCGGCCAGGAGCGGGCCACGGTCCGCGCCGTGGACGGCGTGAGCCTCGACGTTCTTCAAGGTGAAACCCTCGGCCTGGTGGGCGAGTCCGGCTGCGGCAAGTCCACCCTCGCGCGGCTTATCCTCGGGCTGGAGCGGCCCACGTCGGGCGCGGTGGTGCTCAAGGGCCGCCCCCTGGGGCAGTGGAGCCGGGCGGAGTTGAGCCGCACGGTGCAGCTCATATTCCAGGACCCGTACTCCTCCCTCAACCCGCGCCAGTCCATCGGCTCCATCGTGCGCGAGCCCCTGGACATCCACGGCCAGGGGAGCCGGGCCGAGCGCCGGGCCGCCGTGGCCGAGGCGCTGGACCGCGTAGGGCTGCTGCCCGAACACGCGGACCGCTACCCGCACGAATTTTCCGGGGGTCAGCGCCAGCGCGTGGCCATCGCCCGGGCTTTGGTATTGCGGCCCGAGCTCGTGGTCTGCGACGAGCCCGTGTCCGCACTGGATGTCTCCATCCGCGCCCAGGTGCTGAACCTCCTGGCCGAGCTCCAGAACGACCTGGGCCTGACCTACGTGTTCATTTCCCACGACCTCTCCGTGGTCGGCCATACGGCGGACCGCGTGGCGGTCATGTACCTGGGGCGGGTGGTGGAGCTTGCGGGCGCGCGGGAGCTCTTCGCCACACCGGAGCACCCCTACACCCGGGCCCTGCTCTCGGCCGTGCCCGTGCCCGACCCGGACGCCGCCCAGGACGCGAACAGGGACCGCGTGCGCCTGGCGGGCGACCTGCCGAGCCCCCTGGCCCCGCCGCCGGGCTGCCCCTTCCACCCCCGCTGCCCCGAGGCCATGCCCCGCTGCGCGCGGGAGCTCCCCCCAACCTTCGAGCCCCGGCCGGGCCACCACGCGGCCTGCTGGCTGGCCTCGGACCAAGACCAATGAGGACCGCACCATGCTGAACCGCGACGAAGCCTTCGCCCTGCTCCAGGAAAAAGTCCACGAACCCCAGCAGCTTTCTCACGCCATCGAGACCGAGGCGGTGCTGCGCGCCCTGGCGCGCCGCCTCGGCCGGGATGAAGACCTCTGGGGCGTGGCCGGGCTCTTGCACGACCTGGACTACGCCAGCACCAAGGACAACCCCCTCCGCCACGGGGCCGAAGCCGCCGAGATGCTCGCCGGCAAGCTGCCCGAGGAGGCGGTCCACGCCATCCACGCGCACAACGAGATGACGGGCTGCCTGCCCGAGAGCGAGTTCGACTTCGCGCTGCGCTGCGGCGAGACCGTCACCGGGCTCATCCACACCAACGCGCTCGTGCGGCCCACGGGCATGGCGGGCATGGCCCCCAAGAGCCTGAAGAAGAAGATGAAGGACAAGGCGTTCGCCGCCTCGGTGAACCGGGAGATCATCAAGGAATGCGAGAAGATCGGCCTGGACCTGGGCGAGTTCTTCCAGATTTCCGTGGACGCCATCACGGAAGTGGCGGCCGAGGTGGGCCTGGCGAAGTAGGAAGACACCAAGACAGGGACGGGATTGGTTCGCGGGATGAGGCGGACCGCGTTCCTTGGCGGCTTGTCAGGATTCGCGCCCGCGCAGCCGCACGGACCAGGGCAGCAGCTCGTCCGCGCGGCGCTCGGCGTAGTCCGAAACGTCGCGCTGGTACTCGTCCCAGGTCTCCAGCAGGGAGCGGCCGAAGTCCGTGAGGGCGTAGCCCCCGCGCCCACGCCCGCGCACCACGATGGGCTCGCCCAGGCGCTGCTCCGTGGCCTGCACACGGCCCCAGGCCTGGCGGTACGACATGCCGAGCTCCTTGGCCGCCTTGTTCAGGGAGCCGAGCTCCTCCACCAGCCGGAGCAGCTCCATGCGCCCCGTGCCGAGCATGGCACCCTCGTCCCCCTCGATCCACAGTTTGATGCCGAGCCTGGTGCTGGACATGCGCACCTCCTTGGGCCACCATACCGCGCATCGCCTTGGTGGGAAACCCATTTTTCCCGCCGCCACCCCTTGGCAAGCGGCAAAACGTGCCTATACTAGCGGGCTCACCCCTAGCCCCGGAGCATCCGACCCCATGACAGCAGCCGATCACGCCATGTCCACCCGTCCCTACCGCGCCATCTGGGCGCTGGCCTGGCCGCAGGTGGTGATGATGGTCTTCCACTTCCTCATCGGCGCGGTGGACGTGAAGGTGGCGGGCATCCTGAACCGCGACGTGCAGGCCGCCCTGGGCATGATCAGCCAGGTGCTCCTGTTCTTCCTGGTGGTGGCCATGGCCATGGCCAACGGCGCGGTGGCGGCCATCAGCCAGTCCCTCGGTGCGGGGCTCACGCTCCGCGCCCGGCGCTACGTGGGCCTGGTGCTCGCCCTGGCCCTGGGGCTCGGGCTCGCGGTGCTGCTCCTCAGCTTTCCGGTGCGCGCGGCGCTGCTCGACGCCTTGCAGGTCAACCCCGAAATACGCGACACCACGCGCTTCTTCCTGGAAATCTACCTGCTCTCCACCCCGTTCTACTATCTGCTCATCACCACCAACGCCGTATTCCGCGCGCAAAAGCGCGTCATGCAGCCGCTGTACACCATGATGCTCATCACCGGGCTCAACGCCCTGGGCGACTACGGCTTTGGCCTGGGCTGGTTCGGCATGCCGAACCTCGGGTACAAGGGCATGGCCTGGGCCACCTTCGGGGCCGTGGCCTGCGGCGCCCTGCTGAACATCACCCAGCTCGCGCGCGAAGGCTCGCTGCGGGTCGGGAGCTTTGCGCCCTGGCGCTGGGTCCGCGCCGCGCTGCCGTACCTCGTGAAGGTCGCCTGGCCCTCGGGGCTCATGTCCATGGTCTGGAACTCGGGCTACCTGCTGCTCTTCGCGCTGACCTCCTCGCTGCCCATCGGCACCCAGGCGGCCAACACCGTCCTCGCCGGGCTCACCGTGGGCAACCGCATCGAGGCGCTGCTCTTCCTGCCCGCCGCAGCCTTCAACATGACCGCGGGCATCCTCGTGGGCCACTGGCTCGGCGCTGGCAGGCCGGACGAGGCCAAGCGCTTCGGTTACCGCATCCTGGTGGTGGGCCTGCTGTGTATCGGGGCCATCACCCTGGCGCTCTACGCCTTCGTGGACCAGGTGACGGCCTTCTTCGCGGCGGACGCCGAGGTGGCCCGCGAGGGCGTGGAGTACCTCCTCTGGAACATGGCCGCCATCCCGTTCACGGTCATCTCCATGCTTCTCGGCGGCGCGTTCAACGGCGCGGGAGCCACCATCCTGAACCTCGGCATCTTCGGCGCGGGCATCTGGCTGGTGCGCCTGCCCCTGGCGTGGCTCCTGGGCCACAAGATCATGCAGTCCTCGGAGGGCATCTGGATCGCCATGTTCGTCTCGCAGATGGTCCAGGCGGCGGCCATCCTCTGCGTCTACCAATTCAGCAACTGGTCGCGCTTCAGCATGATCAAGCGCGGCCCGAGGATTCCCCATGCAGCTTGAATTCACCCCCATCTCCACGGATCGGCAGAAGGAATACAACGCCATCCTCTCCTCCTGCCCGCAGATTCCCACCTCGGACTACGCCTTCGCCAACATCTGGGGCTGGGCCGAGCACTACGGCCTGGAGTGGGCTTTTGGCGAGGGGCTGGCCTGGGTCCGCCAGACCATCCCCGAAACCGTGTACTGGGCCCCGCTCGGCCCCTGGGACAACTACCGCTGGACCGAATGTCCCATCATGCGCGCGGCCGGGCATTTCACCCGGGTGCCGGAATACCTCGCCGAACTCTGGAACACCGCCTTCCAGGACGATGCGGAAATCGCCCCCTCGCGCGACCACTGGGACTACATCTACTCCGTGCCCGACCTCGTGGAGCTGGGGGGCAACCAGTTCCATAAAAAAAAGAACCTCCTGAACCAGTTCCTCAAGAAATACGACTTCACCTACTCGCCCATGGGCCCGGACTGCGTGGAAGAGGTGCTGGTGATGCAGGCCGAATGGCTCAAATGGTTCGAGGACAACAACCCCATCCCCGCCCTGCTCGCCGAGAACGTGGCCATCACCCGCGTGCTCCAGTGCTGGGACCAGATCGGCACCCTGCGCGGCGCGGCCATCCGCGTTCGGGGCAAGGTGGTGGCCTACACCGTGGCCGAGCCCGTGGGCACGGATTCCGTGGTCATCCACTTCGAGAAGGGCAACACCGCCTTCAAGGGCGTGTACCAGGCCATGAACCAGATGTTCCTGGAGCACGACGCCAAGGGCATCCCCTACGTGAACCGCGAGCAGGACCTGGGCGACGAGGGATTGCGCAAGGCCAAGATGAGCTACAACCCGGTGTTCTTCCTCAAAAAGTTCGAGGCACGGATACGTTGACCCCGTTGCCCCCAAGCCCGGCACCCCCCCGGGGGCGGCTGGTGGTCCTGGGGCTCGACGGGCTGACCCTGGCGACGGCCCGGGCCCTCGCGCCCCACTGCCCGAACCTGGCGCGCCTGGCCCTGGACCATCGCGCGGCCACGGTGCGCGCGGAGCTGCCCGAGCTCTCCCCGGTGAACTGGACCTCCCTCTCCACCGCCCAGGGGCCGGAGCGCCACGGGGTCTACGGCTTCACCAGGCTCGACCCGCACACCTACACCCTCTCCCTGGCCAGCGCCGACGACGTGCGCACGCCCAGCATCTTCGAGCGCCTGGGCGCGGCGGGCCGCACCAGCCGGGTCGTCAACCTGCCGAACACCTACCCGGCCCGGCCCCTGCGCGGCATGCTGGTCTCCGGGTTCGTGGCCGAAGAGCTCTCCCGCGCCGTGTATCCGCCGTTCCTGGCCCATGCCCTGGAGGGCTACAAGCTGGAGGCGGACACCACCCGGGGAGCGGCCGACCCGGCGTACCTCCTGGCCGAGCTGCGGGAGACCCTGGCCTCCCGCCGCCGCGCGCTGGAGCTGCTCTGGGCCGACCTGGAGTGGGACCTCTTCGTGTTCGTGCTCACGGAGACGGATCGGCTCTTCCACTTCTTCCACCCCGCCGCGCTGGACGCGGCCCACCCGCTGCACGCGGACGTGCTCGCCCTGCTGCGCGAGTGGGATCAGCTCATCGGCGAGGTGCTGGCCCGCTTCGACGCGCTGTCGGAGCCCGCAAGGCTCATGGCCGTGGCGGACCACGGCTTCGCGGACCTCAAGGTGGAGGTGGACCTCAACGCCTGGCTGCGGGAGAAAGGCAACCTCCTCGGGCCCCTGGCGGGCGACCAGTGGGACGCCTCGGTCATGGACCGCCGGACCACGGCCTACGCCCTGGACCCCGGGCGCATCCACCTCCACGCCAGGGACACGCACCCCGCCTCGCCCCACGGCCGCATGGACCTCGCCCCGCTGCTCCCCGCGCTCCAGGACGCCCTGCTCTCCTTGACCTGGCGCGGCGAGCGGGTCATGAACAGGGTGCTCCTGGCCGAGGAGATCTACGGGCCCTACACCCCAGGCACCCCCGGCACGCAGGGCGGCCGGGCCCCGGGCGCGCCGGACCTCCTCTGCGTGCCCAACCCGGGCTTCGACCTCAAGGCCAAGTTCGACCGCGCCGAAGTGTTCGGCCTGTTCGGCCGCTTCGGCACGCACACGGAGCACGGGGCCATCTGGTACGACAGCGACGGCGCGCGGCCCGAGCGGTTGCGCGACGTGGGCCGCCTGATCCTCAACCATTTCGGAGTGGAAACGGAGCATGGACTTTCGTAGCGAGCTGAACGAGGCCCAGTACGCGGCCGTCATGCGCACGGACGGGCCCGTGCTCGTCATCGCCGGGGCGGGCTCGGGCAAGACCAGGACCATCGTCTACCGCCTGGCCCACCTCGTTCGCTCGGGCGTGGCCCCGGACCAGATCCTGCTGCTGACCTTCACCCGCAAGGCGGCCCAGGAGATGATGCGCCGCGCCGAGGACATCCTCGGCCATTCCCTGGCCGGAGCGAGCTCCGGCACCTTCCACTCCTTCGCCTACAAGGTCCTGCGCATGAACGCCCAGGCCATGGGCCATGCGGGCGGGTTCACGCTCATGGACCGGGCCGACTCCGAGAACGTGGTCAAGGAGGCCAAGGACCTTCTGGAGCTGGGCAAGGGCGACCGCTCCTACCCCAAGAAGACCACCATCACGGACATGATCACCAAATCGCGCAACAAGGAGCTGGCCCTGGAGGCCGTGGTGGAGCAGGAGGCCTTCCACCTCTCCTCGTACACAGAGGACATCCTGGCCATCTCCGGGCGCTACCGCGAGCTCAAGCGCGAGCAGGCCCTGCTCGACTACGACGACCTGCTCTTCTCCCTGGAGGAGCTGCTCACCGGCCACCCCGAGGTGCTGGAGGGGCTGCGCGCCCGCTACCGCTACATCATGGTGGACGAGTACCAGGACACCAACCGCGTGCAGGCCCGGCTGGTGAAGCTCCTGGCCGGAGAGGGCGGCAACGTCATGGCCGTGGGCGACGACGCCCAGTCCGTCTACGCCTTTCGCGGGGCCAACGTGGAAAACATCCTCGACTTCCCCAAGATATTTCCGGGCACGGAGGTCATCCGCCTGGAGCGCAACTACCGCTCCACCCAGCCCATCCTCGACCTGACCAACGTGATCCTGGAGGGCGCGGCCAGAAAGTTCGACAAAAAGCTCTACACCGAGAAGAACGACGGCCCCCTGCCCCGGCTCGTGCGCCCGCTCTCGGACCAGTCCCAGGCGAACCTGGTGGTCAACGCCATCCTCGACCTGGAGAAGAAGCACCCCCTGCACGAGATCGCCGTGCTCTTCCGCTCGGGCTTCCACTCCTTCGCCCTGGAGGTGGCCCTGGGGCGTGTGGGCATCGAGTACCAGAAGTTCGGGGGCATACGCTTCCACGAGGCGGCCCACGTGAAGGACGCGCTGGCCTACCTCCACCTCATGGTCAACCCGCTGAACAAGCTGGCGTTCCTGCGCGTTGTGGAGCCCATCCCCGGCATCGGCCCCAAGACGGCGGAGCGCCTCTTCCGCGCCAGGGCCACGGGCGACCAGAAGGCCCTGGCCAAGGCCGTGAAGAAGCACGCGGAGCTGGGCCGGCTGCTGCAAGACATGGACACCCTGCGCGCCACCTGCTCCACCCCCGCCACGGCCGTGGAGCAGGCCATCGCCATCTACACGCCGCTGCTCATGCGCAAATACCCGGACGACTACCCCAAGCGCCAGGCCGGGCTGGAGCAGCTCGCGCAGATCGCGGCGACGTTCAAGAGCATCGACGACTTCCTGAATGAACTGACCCTCGACGGCGACGAAGAGGAGGACCGGGCCCGGGAGGACAAGCTCGTGCTCTCCACGGTCCATTCGGCCAAGGGGCTGGAGTGGAACGCGGTGATCATCATCGACCTGGTGGAGGACCGCTTCCCCTCGCGCAGGGCCATGCAGAAGCCCGAGGACTTCGAGGAGGAGCGCCGCCTGCTTTACGTGGCCTGCACCCGCGCCCGGCGCGAGCTGGCGCTCTTCGCCCCGAGCACCATCTACAACCGCCACAACGGCTCCACCGAGCCCACGGTGGTCTCGCCCTTCGTGCGCGAGCTGCCCGCCTCCCTGGTGGAAATATGGCAGGAGTCGTACTCCGGGGGCCTCGCCCGCAAGGACCCGGCCTCGGGCGCGTTCCTCGCGCCTTCGCCGTCTCGCGCAGGGCAGCCCGGAGCACGCGAAGCGGACGCGGAGGCGGAGAGCGAGGCCCCGGCCGCGCCGCGCAAGGACCCCTCCCAGCTCGGCCACTGCCGCCACAAGATTTTCGGCCAGGGCAAGATCATCGCCGAGGTGGGCCCCGGCAAATACCGGGTCAACTTCCCGGGCTTCGGGCTCAAGGTCATCGTGGCGGACTACCTGGAGCTGCTCTGACCCCGGGAAGGAAGCCGCCTGCCCTCTCCATCGAAACCCCTTGAGCATCCTCACGGCATACCGTACCCTCGATCCGTGCCACTGCGATCCGAACAGGACTTCCTCCGGCTCATCGACGAGCACTTCCCCGACGGCCCCGCCGCCAAGCTGGACGGTGTCGAGCTTGGCCGGGGGGACGACTGCGCGCTGGTGCGCACCGGGGGTCTCGTGTGCGTGTCCTCGGACCTGTTCCTGGACACCGTCCACTTCCGGCGCTCGTACTTCACCCCCGGGGAGATCGGCCACAAGGCACTGGCCTGCAACCTGAGCGACATCGCGGCCATGGGCTGCGTGCCACGCTTCTTCAGCCTCGACCTGCTGGTGGGGGGGGATACGGACGAGCGGTTCTGGTCCGAGCTGCTGGCGGGCATGGCCGCGCTGGCCGCGCGCCACCGCGTGCGGCTCATCGGCGGCGACCTCAGCCGCTCGCCCCTGCTCGGAGCCTCGGTGCACATCTGGGGCGAGCCCGCCCCCCCGGGGCGCGTGCTGCGGCGCGGCGGTGCCCAGCCGGGGGACGTGCTGGCCGTGGCAGGGCCCGTGGGCATGGCCCGGGCCGGGCTCCTGGCCCTGGAGCGAAGCGGCAACGCCGCCCGGCAGGCCTACCCCGCCTGCACGGCCGCGCACCTCATGCCCGAACCCCAAGTGGCCGCCGGGCTGGCCCTGGCTGCCCTGGCGGGCGTTCGCGGGGCCATGGACGTCTCGGACGGGCTGGCCCGGGACCTGCCGCGCCTGCTCGGCCTGGACGCGCACCCCGAAGGCGGGCTCGGGGCCGAGCTGACCATCCAAAGCGCGGAGGACGGCGGCCCGCTGCACGATGAAGCATGCCGCTTCGCCACCGAGCGCGGGCTCGACCCCGCCCGGGAGGCATTCCTCGGCGGTGAGGACTACTGCCTGCTGGCCGCCCTGGCTCCCGACGCCTGGGACGCCGCCGCCGAGAGCATTCCTGGCCTGGCGCGCATCGGCACGGTGGCCTCCTCCCCCGGCATCATCCTCAACGGCAAACCCTTTCTCGAACCCGGCTTCGACCATTTTGGAGACTGACATGGACATCGATTACCAGCTTCGCCCCATCGGCTTCATCCGTTCAACCATAGAAAACCGCGAACAGGCCCCCAAGCAGGGCACCGAGGGCGCGCCAGACGCCACCCTGGAGCTCGACCCCGCCTACGCCGAAGGCCTGCTGGGCCTGGAGCCCGGGGCCAAGGTCGTGCTCGTCACCTGGTTTCACCTCTCCAGGCGCGACGTGCTCCAGGTGCACCCCAGGAACAACCGCAACGCGGCCCTGCGCGGGGTGTTCCTGACGCGCTCGCCGGACCGGCCCAACCCCCTGGGCCTGCACGAGGTCACCGTGCGCTCCTTTGAAGGAAATACCCTCATCGTGGGCCCGCTGGAGGCCCTGGACGGCACCCCGGTGGTGGACATGAAGGTCGCCCTGCGCAAAACGCCCAGGGAATCGCAGTAATCTTCCCGGCGGGCGAACCCATCCGCCGCCCTGCCGCATCCCGTTCCAAAAGCCTTGCAAAGGTTGTGGATGCGCTCGGCCTGGCGTAACGTGCTTTGCGTTCGGCAACGCGGCAACACTACAGGAGAAGCCATGAACCAGCACCGACCGTCACGAAACGCCCGAGCCAGGCTGCGCCGCATTGCCGCCCTGGCGGCCTGCCTCTGCTGCCTCGCCGCCCTGCCCATGAACGCCTCCGCAGCCGAGCTGGACGGCATCACCCTGCCGGACACCCTGGAGGCGGACGGAACCACGCTCGCGCTCAACGGCATGGCCCAGCGCTCCGTGGTCTGGATCGACGTGTACGTGGCCGGGCTGCACCTGCCCGCGCCCACGGCCGACGCGGCCCAGGCCCTGGCCATGGACGGGCCCAAGCGCATGACCATGGTCTTCCAGCGTGATGTGGACCGGGGCGACATCTGCAAGGCCTGGAAGGAAGGCTTCGAGCAGAACGCGCCCGGCGGCGGGTCGATGCTGATGGAAGAGCTGGAAACGCTCTGCGCGGCGACCCCGGAGGAGACGAAGGAGGGCCAGACCGTGACCTACACCTGGATGCCCTCCGAGGACGCCACCATCTTCGCCGTGGACGGCGCGGAGCTGGGCCGCTACCCCGGGCGGGAGTTCTTCTCCGCCCTGCTCTCCTGCTGGATCGGCCCCGAGCCCGGCCCGGGCAGGGGATTCAAGCGCGGGGTGCTGGGCGAGGAGTAAGGCGGCGGCACAACCAGCTTACATCGAGGGGACGAACATGCAGACATTCATCCGGGCGAAGGCCCCGTTGCGCATCGGCCTGGGAGGCGGCGGGACGGACATCGCCGAATACTCGAACAGGTTCGGCGGGGCCATCATCAACACCACCATCTCCCGTTACGCCTACGCGACCATCGAACCCATGGACAACGGCACGATCGAGTTCCGCTGCCCGGACATGGGCGTGAGTTCCATGTTCGATTCCGCCATGGAGCTGGAAATCCAGAAAAACACGCGGCTGCTGGCCGGGGTGTACAACCGCATCGTGCGCGACTTCACCGGCGAGCCGCTCTCGTTCCGCCTGACCACCTCCGTGGACGCGCCCCCGGGCTCGGGCCTGGGTTCGTCCTCCACCCTGGTGGTGGCCATCCTCGGGGCGTTCTGCGAGTGGCTGAAGCTCCCCCTGGGCGACTACGACATCGCCAACCTCGCCTACGCCATCGAGCGTGTGGACCTGGGCCTCGCGGGCGGCAAGCAGGACCAGTTCGCCGCCACCTTCGGCGGGTTCAACTTCATGGAATTCAACCAGGACGGCACCACCCTGGTGAACCCGCTGCGGGTGAAGCAGGAATTCTCCGACGAGCTGGAGCACAACCTGCTCCTGCTCTACACCCGCGTGAGCCGCGAATCGGCCAACATCATCGGCGACCAGCGCAAGTACGTCCAGGAGGACAACCAGGAGCGGATCACCGCGCTGCACAACGTGAAGAAGGCGGCCTTCTCCATGAAGAAGAGCATCCTCACGGGGGACCTCGACTGCGTGGGCCGCGTGCTGCGCGAGAGCTGGGAGAGCAAGAAGCGCAGCTCCGACGTCATCAGCAATACCTACCTCGACGCCATCATCGGCGACGCCCTGGATGCCGGAGCCCTGGGGGCCAAGATTTCCGGCGCGGGCGGCGGCGGGTTCATGATGGTCTACTGCCCGGGCGTGACCCGCTACGGCGTGCTCCGCGCCCTGGAGAAGCACAAGGTCCAGCCGGCGGACTTCCAGTTCGTCACCCAGGGGCTGAGCACCTGGAAGCGGGTGGACGCATGAGCCGCGCCGCAGCGCCCCATGCCCCGGAGGGCCGATGATCCGCCAGGCCGTCATCCTCGCCGGGGGCAAGGGCACCAGGCTCGGCGGGCTCACGGCCCAGACCCCCAAGCCCGTGCTCCCCGTGGGCGGCGAGCCCTTCATCAACCACCTGCTCTGGAACCTTGGCCGCCACGGCATCACCGACGTCATCGTCTCCACGGGCTTCCAGCACGACGTGCTGCTGGCGGAGCTGGAGCGCCGCCCCGTGCCCGGCGTGCGTCTGCGCTTCGTGCGCGAGGAAGAGCCACTTGGCACCGGGGGCGGCCTGCGCAACTGCCTGCCCCTGCTCGACGAGCGCTTCTTCGTGCTCAACGGGGACAGCATCTTCGACATGAACTACCTGGACCTCGCCCTGCGGGCCGGGAGCGGCCGTGGCGTGGCGGCCATGGGCCTGCGGCGGGTGGACGACACCACTCGCTACGGCCGGGTGGAGGTGCGCGGCGAGCTCGTGAGCTCCTTCCGGGAGAAGGGCGAGTCCGGCCCCGGGTTCATCAACAGCGGCATCTACTGCCTGACGAGCGACATCGTGCGCGAGCTGCCCCCGGGCGCGTCGTCCCTGGAGGCGGAGCTCTTCCCCCGGCTGGCCGGGGAGGGGCGGCTGGCCGCCGGGGTATACGACGGATTCTTCATCGACATCGGCATCCCCGAGGACTTCGAGCGGGCGCAGACGGCCGTGCCCGAGTGGCGGCGCAAGCCCGTGCTCTTCCTCGACCGCGACGGCGTGCTGAACGTGAACCACGGCTACGTGCACACCCGGGCCCGCTGGACGTGGTGCCGGGGGGCCCGGGAGGCGGTGAAGCTGGCCAACGATAGCGGCGCGCTCGTCATCCTGGTGACCAACCAGGCGGGCATCGGCCGGGGGTACTACCCGCCGGAGACGTTCTTCGCGCTCATGGACTGGGTTCGCGGGGAGCTGGCCGCCGTGGGCGCGCACCTGGACGCGGTGTACCACTGCCCGCACCACCCCGAGGAGGGCCTGGGCGAGTATCGGCAGCGCTGCTCCTGCCGCAAGCCGGAGCCGGGCATGCTGCTCAGGGCCGTGGCGGACTGGAACCCGGACATGCGCCGCAGCCTGATGATCGGCGATTCGCCCAAGGACATGGAGGCGGCCAGGCGCGCCGGGGTGGCCGCGAGCGCGCTCTTCGACCCCGAGACCATGGACCTGGAGCAATGCCTGCGGGAGCACGGCGAGGCTCTGGGCCTGGCCGGGGACGGCCCCCCGCGCTGAACCGGCGGCTGCCCGCCGATTCGCCCGGCAGCTACACGGCCATGGCCGCCAGGCCGATCAGCAGGAACAGCGCAGTGATGCCGAGGGCCACCCAGACGACCCAGGCGTTCACCCCGCCGAGGCGAGCGATGTGCACGTCCGGATTTTCCGGGAACACCGCCTTCATGGAGGCTATCTGCCTGCGTGCCTGCCGATAGTAGAGCACGTTCGCGATGATGGGGAAGCCGAACCAACTGATGATCCCGAGAAAGGGAATCCCGGCGCAGACCAGCACAATCACCGCCCACAAGTACATCTTGCGGTACAGGCACCACCAGAAGCTGACGAAGAACGCGGGCCAGTGCCAGCCCGCGTGCAGCCGCAGCGGGTCCGCATCATAGCGGGCGAATTTCATGAGATACTTTTCCAGGTTTTTGGGCCCCACATAGTTGGCGTAGTCTTGCCGTTCCATGGTCCCGCTTCCGACCGTATCCATCTGGCTCACAAGGCATTCCTCCGTGGCAGGGCGTACTATTCGCGGCAAGATACGCCCTTCCCTGTACCATGGCAAGCCCATGAGAAAACAACGAAAAAGCCGCCCCGAAAAACCGGGGCGGCTTCGTCTTCACGCTTGCGGGCGGAGGGCTACTTCTTGAGCCAGCTCATCATGGAGCGCAGCTCCGCGCCCACCTGCTCCAGCTTGGTGTTGCGGGTGATGCGGCGGCGCGCGGCCATGGACGGCGCCCCGGCCTGGTTCTCCAGGATGAAGTTCTTGGCGAAGGTGCCGTCCTGGATTTCCTTCAGCACCTGCTTCATGGTGGCGCGGGTCTCATCGGTGATGATGCGCGGGCCGGTCATGTAGTCGCCGTATTCGGCGGTGTCGGAGATGGAGTAGCGCATGCGCGCCAGGCCGCCCTCGTACATGAGGTCCACGATGAGCTTGAGCTCGTGCAGGCACTCGAAGTAGGCGATCTCGGGCTGGTAGCCCGCTTCCACCAGGGTCTCGAACCCGGCCCGGCAGAGCTCGGAGAGGCCGCCGCAGAGCACGGCCTGCTCGCCGAAGAGGTCGGTCTCGGTCTCCTCGGCAAAGTTGGTCTCGATGACGCCGCTGCGCGCGCCGCCGATGCCCTTGGCGTAGGCCAGGGCGATGTCCTTGGCCTTGCCGGAGGCGTCCTGCGCCACGGCCACGAGGCAGGGCACGCCGCCGCCCTCGGTGAAGGTCCGGCGCACGAGGTGGCCCGGGCCCTTGGGGGCGATCATCACGCAGTCCACGCCCTTGGGCGGCTTGATCTGCTCGAAGTGGATGTTGAAGCCGTGGCCGAAGGCGATGATGTTGCCCTCCACGAGGCCGGGGGCGATGTCTTCACGGAAGACCTTGGCCTGTACCTGGTCGGGCAATAGGATCATGACCATGTCCGCGTTGGCGGCGGCCTCCTTGGCGGAGACGGGGGTGAAGCCGTGCTCCTTGGCCAGGTCGTAGTTGGCCCCGCCGGGGCGCTGGCCCACGATGACGTTGACGCCCGAGTCGCGCAGGTTCTGCGCATGGGCATGGCCCTGGCTGCCGTAGCCGATGATGGCCACGGTTTTGTCCTTCAGCAGGGTCAGGTCCGCGTCCTTTTCGTAATACACTTGCATGGTCGTCGCTCCTTGATGCTCGGCACGGGAACCGCGAGCGGCCCCGAATGGAATAATGTCCAAGGGGGATACCGCTTCCCGGGCCGAAAGCCAAGCGAAACTTTCGCCGCCGCCCTTCCCCGCCCGGCAACGGAAGAAGCCGCCTGGAGCGGTTTCCCGCCGTTGCGGGCGGAGGAGGGGCAGGAAGGGGTGGGCGCTCGCCTACTGGCCGCCCCCCTCGGGCGCGGGCGTTTCCTCCAGCGGCGTTGCGTCGGTGGGTTCGGGATCAACCTCCGGCGAGCCCGCATCGGGGGCTGGCGCGGAATCTTCTTCCGAAGGAGCGACCTCGCCGGGCGTGGGCGCTTCCTCCAGCGACTTGGCATCGAGCACCACCTGTTCCCGCTCGTTTTGCAGGTCGCGGTAGAGCTGGACCTCGTCGCCCTTGAAGGCCATGGCCGTATTGTTCAGGGTCGCCACGTTCCTGATGCTGGATTCAAAGGTGTACGCCCCGCTGGCCGTGACCACGTCCGCGGCGTTGGCCGTGGATGAAGCAGAAAGGGCGCTGCCCTCATACCGCTCCATCCGACCGGAATTCATCACGAACATTTGATTAATATAGTAGGCCTTTGCCCCGGTGTGGGTGCGCAGCAGGCGGCTCACGTCGTCGGTGACCTCCCGGGGCAGCTTCCAGTACTGCGTCAGGTACCCCTTCCCCGCATCCTCCGTCTTGTACACCCATCCGAAGCCGGACATGCTCCAGGAGACCTTGTACACGCTGGAGTTGTTCCACTCGAACCCGAAGGCCGCGAACATGGGCAGGGAGGTGCTGGCCTTGAGCACGCTCTTCCCGGAGATGTTCACCTCGCTGCTGCGGTTCGTGCCCGGGTAGCGCAGGTCGCCCAGACTGGTCACGGACACGCCCAGCTCCTCGGGGGTGATCCGGCGCAGCACCCGGACCAGCCCGGTGGTCTCGTCCTTCTCCACCACCACCAGGGAGCCGAACACCGTGCGCAGCGCCCCCCCGAGGTCCGTGGGCTGGATGCCCACGTGGCCCTTGATCTCCGAGAACGACTGCATGACGCTGTTCATGGACTCGGCGTCATCGAGCGTCAGCGCGGAATCAGCGATGGAGAGTTCGCGGTTGAGCACCTTTTGCGCCCCGGTGACGGAGATGGACTGCGAATCGAAGACCCGCGCGGAGGAAGGAACGTTGGCCAGCACGCGGTACGCCCCGCCCTGCTCCACCTCGAAGCTCTGCACGGCAGAGGTTTTTCCGGCCAGGACGCCGTAGCTGACCTGGGCCTGCTCCCTGTTCTCGTCGTCATAGATGATGGTTTTGACGGACCGTTCATAGGGCATGGTGTTTCGGACAGTGAGATTGACCACAGCCGGAGTGCAACCGGCAAGGACAATGAGCATGACGGAAAAGACAAACAACAGACGCATGGCGACCTCCCTCGCTTTGTTGTGGGCCCCGTTCTCCCCTGAAAAAGCAAAGGGCCCGGCGTTGCCGGGCCCTCTCTTACGCCCGGCTTACCCGGACGCTATACTGGCGAAGCGATAGATACAATGCGTCGGTGTTATTGTTTGGCCCGCTTGAGGGCGATGGAGCCCGTGCGCGCCACCTCCTTGATGCCGAAGCGGGCCAGCAGGTCGAGGATGGCCTCGATCTTGTCCACGCTGCCGGTGCACTCGATGGTCATCTCGTCCAGGGAGACGTCGATGACCTTGCACCGGAAGATATCCACGATGCGCAGTATTTCCGCGCGCTTGGAATCCTCGGCATTGACCTTCACGAGCATCAGCTCGCGCTCCACAGCCTTAACCTCGGTGTAGTCCCGCACGGTGATGACCGTGACCAGCTTGCGCAGCTGCTTGACGATCTGCTCGATGATCGCCTCGTCACCGGAGGTCATGATGGTCATGCGCGAGACCCCGGGCTCCAGCGTGGGGGCCACGTTGAGGGAGTCGATGTTGAAGCCGCGCCCGCTGAACAGCCCCGCCACGCGGGAGAGGACGCCGGGTTCGTTTTCCACGGTTACGGAGAGTACGTGTCGCATGATTCCTCCCCTACACCAGGAGCATTTCGGTGAGTGACGCGCCCGCCGGGACCATGGGATACACGTTTTCCTCTCGGCTCACGCGCACGTCCACGATGACGGGACCGTCTGTTTCCAGGATCGCCTTGGTCAGCACGGGCGTCACGTCCTTCTTCTCGGTGATGCGGAAGCCCGTGGCGCCATAGGCCTCGGCCAGCTTCACGTAGTCGGGCTGGGCGTCCATGCAGGTCTCGCAGTAGTGCTTGTCGTAGAACAGCTCCTGCCACTGCCGGACCATGCCGAGGTAGCCGTTGTTGAGGATGACGATCTTCACGGGCAGCTTGTTGCAGACCACGGTGGCCATCTCCTGGATGCACATCTGGATGGAGCCGTCGCCCGCGATGTCGAGCACGATCTTGTCCGGGCAGGCCTTCTGCGCGCCCATGGCCGCAGGGAAGCCGTAGCCCATGGTGCCGAGCCCACCGGAGGAGATGAACGTGTTGGGCCGATTGTAGCGGTAGAACTGCGCGGCCCACATCTGGTTCTGGCCCACCTCGGTGCAGACGATGGCGTCGCCCTTGGTGATCTCGTAGAGCTGCTCCACCACATACTGCGGCTTGATCTCGTCCTCGGCGTCCTTGTAGGTCAGCGGATGGGACTCGGCCCAGCCGCGCACCTGCCCGACCCACCCCGCCCGCAGGGCCGCGAAGTCCGCCTCCGCAGCGGGCGTTTCCAGCTCGGCCTTGAGCGCCTTGAGGGCGGTCTTGCAGTCCGCCACCAGGGGCACGTTCACGGGCACGTTCTTCTGGATGGAGGTGGGGTCGATGTCGATGTGCACGATGGTGGCGTTCGGCGCGAAGGTGGCGAGCTTGCCGGTGACGCGGTCGTCGAACCTCGCGCCCACGGCGAGCAGCACGTCGCACTCGCTGATGGCCATGTTGGCGGCGTAGGTGCCGTGCATGCCGAGCATGCCGAGCCAGAGCTCGTCATCCGCCGGGAAGGCCCCCAGGCCCATGAGCGTGGAGGTCACGGGCACGCTGAGGTTTCTGGCCAGCCAGGTGAGCTCCTCGTGGGAGCCGGAGCTGATGACCCCGCCGCCGGAGTAGATGAGCGGGCGCTCGGCCTTGCGGATGAGCTTGGCCACCTTGCGCACCTGGCCCACATGCGGCTGCACGTGGGGGTTGTAACTGCGCAGGCGGACCTCTTCGTCCTCGGGAAAGCGGAACTCCGTCTTCTTCTGCATCACGTCCTTGGGCAGATCCACCAGCACGGGGCCGGGGCGGCCCGAGCGCGCGAGGTAGAACGCCTGCCGCACGACCTTGGCCAGGTCCTCGATGTCCTTGACCAGGTAGTTGTGCTTGGTGCAGGGCCGGGTGATGCCGACGATGTCCACTTCCTGGAAGGCGTCGTTGCCGATGAGCGCCGTGGGCACCTGCCCGGTGAAGATGACCACCGGGATGGAGTCCATGTACGCCGTGGCGATGCCGGTGACCACGTTGGTGGCGCCGGGGCCGGAGGTCACCAGGCAGACCCCGACCTTGCCCGTGGCCCGGGCGTAGCCGTCGGCCGCGTGGATGGCCCCCTGCTCGTGGCGCACGAGGATATGCTCCACCGAGGACCGGGGGAGTTCGTCGTAGATGTCGATAACCGCACCGCCGGGGAAGCCGAACACGGTGCTGACACCCTCTTTCTCAAGACATTTCAGCAGGATTTGAGCCCCTGTGAGCTCCATGGCTCAACCCTCCGTTTCGCGATACTTGTCCAGCAGGAATTGCAGCTTGGTCTTTCCCGCCAGCTTCTTCTTCTTCAGTTGCTTGATTTCCTGCATCTGCGTGGGCGACAGGTAGGGGCGGCCCTCGAACTTTTCGAGAATCCTCTCATACTCCCGGTGCTGCTCGTAAAGCGCCTTGATCTCGGGATCTTGATCCATGTGCTGTTCGATCAAAGACAGATCCTGGGATTCCATGGGCAACTCCTTTGTTTGGTTCTATGACGCCACACCGTCCGGGACGATTCTGCTCCAGGACGGTTCGTTATCAGACTCTATGCGAAAGGTCTTCTTCCTGGCGGCGTGCCCGGATTCGATGCGCACCTGGCTGGCCTTGAGCCCCAGCGCCCTGCTGAGGAACCTCGCCAGGGCCTTGTTGGCCTTGTTGTCCACTGCCGGTGCGGCCACGCGAACCTTGACGCACCCCTGGTACAGGCCCACGGCCTCGTCGCTCTTGGCCCCCGGCTGGGCCCAGACATCCAGTCGCCAGACGCCGTCTCCGGCGGGGCGCACGGGTCCATTCGCTTGCGTGGCCCTACTCCGCGCGTTTGAGGAAGGTCAGGCGCGATTCGAGCGACTCCAGCCGCTCTGCGTCCGGGTCTTCCGCTTCCAGAAGCTCCAGATGCGTGCGCACGAGGCTGCGCACCTGCACCCGGAACTGGTTTCTCTGCCGTTTGAGCGACTCGATCTCCTCATGCACCTGCCCGAGCCTGCTGTGGGCCTGGCGCAGGGTTTCCTCGGCCTTGGAGTGCGCCGCGTCGAGAATCTGGTCCGCCTCGCGCCCGGCCGCCATCTTCAGCTCGTCCACCATCTTCTGGGTGGACATGAGCGTATCGCGCAGGGTCTTGTCGCGTTGGCGATACTCCGTCAACTGCTCCTCCAGGCGCTCGGCGCGGCTCTTCAGCTCGCGCTTCTCGTCCGCCCCGCGGCCGAGCACCTCGGCCATCTCAAGCATGATCTCGTCCACCTCCGCCGGGGAATACCCGAGGAGCTTCTTGGAGAACTTCCTGTTGAGCAGATCGATTTTGGAAAGCGACACTATTGCCTCCGGCTCAGCTCATGCCCATGGCGGCCCGGTAGATCAGTTGCGGAATGACCCGGTGCAGGAACTGCACGAGCAGCAGCACCGCGATGGGCGAGAGGTCGATGCCCCCGACGACCAGAAACGGCAACAGCCGTCTGGCGCGCCAGAGCACAGGCTCCGTCAGCGTGCGCAGGATGCGGACGATGGGATTGTACGGGTCGGGGTTCACCCAGGTGATCAGCACCGCGACGATGAGGATGATGGAGTACAGGGACAGCACGGTCCCGATGATGTCCGCCAGGGTGATCAGAATGATATCCATAATATTTTCAGCTACCTCCAAAGCGGGCGCGGAGCCCGCCGCATACGGCCAAAGCATTACACGGGCCAGGAAACAAATCAACCCTCAGGGCCACAAAAACCCTTTCCGGTACGCCCGGCTCATGGCCGTGCGCAGGGTCCAGAAGTCGGGGATGTACAATTCGGCGAAAAGCGACGGATTCTGATACGCCCAGAAGCGCACCTCCGCGTTGATAGCGGTGCCCTCGTCCACAGAGGAATCGCCGATGAAGGCCACGTCGTCCGGGCGCATGCCCCAGCGGGCCAGGACCACATGGAGCGATTCGGCGCTCGGCTTGGGGTTGGTGACCTTGAAGGACGTGACCACCGGGCTGAAGAACGGCTCCAGGTCGAAGTGCGACAGGACCAGGTCCATGGTGTCCGTCCTGGAGGTGGCGATGCCGAGCTTGAGGCCCGCCGAGCGCGCCCAGAGCAGGAACTCGCGCAGCCCCGGGGCGAGCTTGATGTGCGGCAGCACCAGACGGTAGTCGAAGGCCGCGCGCCAGCGCACGCCCTCCTCGAAGAGCTCCGGCGGCAGGATGCGCGCCAGGGATTCCCAGACGTGGTGCGCGTGCACGTATTCGGCCTCCTCACTGGTCATGGGCGGCAGGCCGAAGTGCTCCTTGCAGGCGTTGTAGAAGAAGGTGTTGGAGCCCAGCGAGTCGATGAGCACGCCGTCGCAGTCGAAGATGAGCCCGCGCAGGCCGGAGACGAGCAGCGGGTTCGAGAGATTGTTGAGATGGATCACGAATGCTCCTGTGGAAGGGTTGGTCCGTGGTGTTGCGGGGTGTTGGCTCAGGAGGCGGGGATGGCGGCGTAGAAGGTGCGCTGCCAGTGCGCGCCCGCCGGGGCGCGGCGCAGGCCCGCCAGGCGGAAGGCCGGGGCCTGGGCAGCCAGCCAGCCCCCGGGCAGGCCCAGGGCGGCCGGGGCCGGGGCGAAGCCGAGGTCCAGGTCGCTCCAGGCAGCGGCCTGGGCGGCGTCGGACGCGGCGAGCACCGTGCCCTCCGGGAGCAGCGCGGCGGCAGCGCCCAGCAGCCAGGGCCAGGGCAGCGGCTCCCCGCCCTCGGGCAGCGAGGCCGTGCCCGTGAACGCGCGGGAGATGGAGAGCGCTGCCTCGTCCTCCCCTTCGCCGTCCTCGCCAAGGCCCAGGCGCTGGCCGAAATCGCTCCAGGCCTGGTCGAGCCCCTTGCCCAGCTCGCGCAGCTCCAGCTCGCGCTCCTGGAGGGTCGCGCCAAGCAGCAGCAGGAACTGGCCCTGGGCCCGGGCGTCATCCTCCGGGGCGGCCTTGCCGGCCGGGCGGCCCGAGTCGTGTCGCAGGCGGTCTTCCAGCTCCGCGCGGATGGACCAGGAGTGCTCGCCCTCGCTCGCCTGGAAGAGCGCAGTGGCGAACATGTCTCCCGGTTTCTTGAACTGCTCGCCGAAGCGCAGGCTGTCCTCCACGATGCGCCGTGCGCGGGCCGGGTCCAGGGGCAGGCCCGCCGGGCGGTAGGCGCCCTCCGGGGGGGCCTGTGCCGAGCCGGGGTCGAGCAGCAGGGCCTCGGGCGGCGCGTCGCCGCCTGCCAGCTCGCGGCGCAGGGCCGGAAAGAGAATGATCATGGGTGGTTCTCCGGGTTGGGGGTCGCCGTGCTCTGCTCGGAGAACGGCTGGAAGCGGCGGCAGCGCCCCTGGCACGGGGGCAGCGCCGAAAGACAGACGCGGTCGTCGAGATGGGCGCATTCGTACGGCCCGGCACCAGGGGCAAAGCCCGGGCAGGCGCGCATCTCGGGGCGCATGCGGCCAAAGCGCACCCGCCAGAGCTCTCCGGCCCGCTCCTCGCCCAGGCCCATGGCCTCGGCCCGGTCGTGGAATTCGTCGAGCTGGTTCGTCCAGCCGCGCACCACGGCGCAGGCGTGCTCCTGGTGCAGGCCGGGGTTGAGGTCTTCCTCATAGGCGCAGCGGCCACGGCGGAAATGTCGGCAGCCCGCACCGGGCAGGCGGATGATGTTGCTCATGAATGCGCTCTTGCCCCGGTTCGCGGGGCAGGTTCGGTTGTACACGCTCGGGAGCGCCGCGTCGAGGTGCGCGGGGCCGTTTTTCCGAAACGAAACCCCGCCGGAGCCCCTCCGACGCATTGCCAGACGGTGCGTTTCCGGGTATGGAATTGCGTGCCTTGACCTGTCCGTGGGGGCTGTGTATTGTCCGGCACCGCTTGAATCCTGGAGGCTACCGACATGTTTGGACTTGGTGTTTGGGAACTGGTGCTGATCCTGCTCATCGTGGTGCTCATCTTCGGCGCGAACAAGCTGCCGGAGGTCGGGGCGGGCATCGGCAAGGCCATCAAGAACTTCAAGAGCGCGACGAACGAGCCCGACGAGATCGACGTGACGCCCAAGAAGGAAAAGGTCGAAGACAAGAAGGACGCCTAGCGCCCACCCCTCTCCACATGCGATGAAGACGCCCGGAGCCGAAAGGTTCCGGGCGTTTGCTTGTGGGCTATTCGCCCTCTTCCTGCGGGAGGTAGCGCAGGCCGGTGCGCACGTATTCCGCCCCGGAGAGCAGCGTCAGCACGGTGGTCACCGAGGCCAGCGCCCAGAACAGGGACTGCTGCTCCAGGCCGAGCTGCTGCCGGAGCATGACGAAGAGCACGAGCAGTATCTGGAACAGGGTCGTGGCCTTGCTCGTCCAGGTGGGGGAGATGCGCCTGTCCACACGGACGCCGAGGAACTGGAGCAGGGCCAGCCCGCCCACGATGATCACGTCGCGGCTGACCACCAGCACCGAGAGCCACGAAGGCAGCCAGCCGTTGAGCGCCAGGCAGACGTAGGACGTGTCGAGCAGTATCTTGTCCGCCAGGGGGTCGAGGATGGCCCCGAGCCAGGAGCGCTGCCTGAGCACCCGGGCGAGGAAGCCGTCCAGGGCGTCCGTGAGCCCGGCCACGGCGAACAGCGCCCAGGCCAGGGCGAAGCGCTCGTCTGTGTAGGCCATGACGAACCCGGGCGTCAGCAGTATCCTGACGATGGTCAGGATGTTCGGAATGGTCAGGTTGCTCTCGCGCCGCCGCATGCCCCTCCCCCCAGAGCCGCGACCGGGCTACTCGGCCTCGTAGGTGAAGGAGAGGCCGCGCTGGGGCAGGTAGCCCTCCAGGCGGCTCTTGAGCCTCGCGCCGTCCACGGCGGCGATGCGCCAGCGGCCGGAGACCCCGGCCGTGAGCAGGTCGAGCTCTTCCAGGCGGGCCGTGCGCACCAGGTCGTCCCATTCATGCAGCACGCGGTCGAAGTCGTGGGCACCGTCGGGCGAGAACCAGCCCGAGACCGTGAGCACGCCGCCCGGGGGGGCCTGCCGCTCGGCGCTGGCCGCGAGCTGGCGCTCCCAGAGGGCGAACCACACGGAGGCCACGTCCTTGTCCATGGCCGTCCAGCGGCCGGAGGGCGATTCCAGCTCGCCCCGGATGCCCGCCTCGGTGCGCTCCAGGCGCACGGCCGGAGGGTAGCCGGGGGTGTCCGCCGCATTCAGCAGGAGCATGGCCCGGCCCAGGGCGGCCCTGTCCTCGGGGCTGAGGGTCGGCGCGGGGATCAGCGTGAAATGCAGGGGCGCGTCGGCCCGGCCGATGCCGAAGCGTTCCAGCTCGTCGCGCAGGGCCCGGCGGTTCACGTCCACGGAGAGGACCATGCGGATGCCCTCCTCCGAGGCCTCGGAGGCGAGCTCGCTGTAGCCGAGCACCCAGTCGTCCGTGCGGGTTTCGAGGTAGGCGCGCAGGGCCTCGGCGCGGTCTTCGCCGAGCCCGGCGGGCAGCATCTTCAGGGCGGACTGGGCCAGGGCCTCCACAAAGCCGAGCTGGAGCGCGCGCACGCGCAGGTCCGAGGGCGAGAGCTGCCGGACCTCGCCGCCCACCTCCACGGCCCGGGGCTGGAACACCGTGACCTCCTCGGCGGCCAGGGCCGGACGGCCAAAACACAGGCCTGCGGCCAGCAGGCCCGCAAGCAGGATGATATTGCCTTTGATGCGCATGGGTTGCCTCGTCCTTATCACGGCTGGCGGTCGATGACCACGACAACGGCGCAACGATGGCGCGCGTCCTCGTTCTTGAACAGGGTGCGGATGAACCGGGCGTCCGTCTCGGAGACCACGAGGTCCGCCATGCCCGGACCGGAAACGGCCAGGGCGCGGACCTTCAGCGGGGTGGACCCCGCCCTGGAGCCCAAGAGGGAGTTGGCCGGGTCTTCCACGTAGAGGGCCGCGCCGTTCTCCACGGCGTCGTCCCTGGAAATCTGGAACGGCCCGTAGGCCTGGAGGCCCTCGGGGTCGAGCACCAGGGGCAGCAGCGCCGGGACGGCACCCAGGCCGCGCACGTCCACCACCAGCCCGGTGAAGCCGCCGAGCTCGGCCATGGAGGAGCGGTAGGACGCCTGGTCCGGGTCGGGCTGGGGCCGGGGCACCTGGGAGACGGTGAGCGCCGTGGTGGGCGGCACGCCCGCCAGGAACGGCTCCGCAGCCGGGAGCAGCAGCTCCGCCAGCTCGCCGCGCAGCTCCATGACGGCGGTGACGGTGAGGGTCATGCCGCCGTCGGCATCGGGCAGTTCCTCCAGCTGCACGGGGGAGTTCTGCACCAGGGCGCGGATGGTGTCGAGGGTTTCGGCCGGGAGCGCGGAGCCCACAGTGCGGGAGCCGTCCAGCGCCAGGGAGAGCACGCCGTCCAGCAGGGCCTTGCGCGCCGCCAGGGTGGCCCGGCGCAGGGCCAGGGCCCGGGCGCGGCCGGGGTTGTGCTCATCCGGGGAAAGGCGCTCCCCGGCGGAGAAGGCCGCGCGGCCATTGCCCCAATCCACGGAGCCGGAGCCGAGCACGCTGCTCAAGCCTCCCGGGGCGGGGGGCTGCACGGGCGGCATTGCCGGGGTCGGCATCCGGCCCCGTTCACTTCCCGGTTCCACGGCCGGTTCCACGGCCGGTTCCACGGCCTGTTCCACGGCCTGTTCCACGGTCGATTCCGTGGCCGGACGATTCTGCTCGATCCACTGCTCCACGGCGTTCGACGTGCTGCCCGCGCTGGACCGCGCCACGGCGGCCCCGTCCTGGCCCTGCTTCAGGCCCAATTCCTGTCCCTGGGCGTTTCCCTGGGCCGAGGCGGGCTGCGAGGCCGTAGCCATGGCCGCGAAGGCGGCGAGAACGACCGCCGCCGCGAAGATCAGAGCGCGCCCACGGCCGCTGCTGGTGCGATTGCCCGAAATCACCCTGTGCTCCTTGCTTGCGTTGTGGTCTGCTGGGTGTACCTTCCGGCCCGGCTTTGCGCAAGAGGCGTCGCCCCGCCTGGCGGAGCCCTGCCCTTGCCCGGCGCGCGGCCCGGTGCTAGCGTTGCGCATCCGCACCGCGACACGGAGAAACGCCATGCACATCTACCTCATGCAGCACGGGACCAGCCTGCCCGAGACCATCGACCCGGAACAGGGGGTGAGCCCCGTGGGCCGCGAGGAGGTGGAGACCAGCGCGGCCGCCGCGCGGCGCATGGGCCTGGAATTCAGCGACATCTTCTGCTCCACCAAGAAGCGGGCCCGGCAGACGGCCGCGCTCATGGCCCTGGGCACGGGCTTTCCGGAGGCGGACGTGGCGGCGGATACGGACTTCTCGCCCATGGCGGACCCGGAACGCACCCTGCGGCGCATCCACGAACTGCGCCAGGGAGGGAGCGTGCTGGTCTGCGGGCATCTGCCGAACCTTAATCGGCTGGCCTGCCGCCTGCTGGGGCCGGGGCCGGAATTCGCCATCGCCTTCGAGAACGCGGGGCTCCTCTGCCTCTCGATGGACGGCCCGCCCCGCCACACGGCGCGGCTGGAGTGGTACTTGCGGCCCTGGCAGCTCGCCTCCCTGGCCCGCTAATCGGCTCGGCGCGTCTTCCCAACACGCCTCCGGACCTGGCGCACCAGTCTTCCAAACTTAAGTGCATCAGCCTTCCGGGCATGCCCATTCTTCCATCCTCCCCTTTTGTCATCCCCGACTTCATCGCCCCCTTCTCTCTTGGCGAAGGGCTCCATAAGTGGTGGGATGCCAGGCGCAAGATCGGTTCCGGCCCGACGTGGGCTCTTCTGCCCACGAGGGATGGAACCGAGCGCAGCAACGCCGCAGGCCGCCGCTTTTCAGCCCTGCGCCCGGAGGGATCAAAAGTGGTGGGATGCCAGGCGCAAGATCGGTTCCGGCCCGACGTGGGCTCTTCTGCCCACGAGGGATGGAACCGAGCGCAGCAACGCCGCAGGCCGCCGCTTT
>JBFWJM010000006.1:0-26849 GCA_050253205.1 Desulfovibrionaceae bacterium | reverse complement strand
GAGGACATCGGCGGCAAGTCCGACGCGGACCTCGCCCCCGGAACCCTGCCCCTGGTGCAGCTCGCCGAGTGGGACCGCGAGGTCATCCGCACGGGCCTGCCCCTGCGCGGGCGCGGCTTCACGGCCATGGACAGAGACGGCTCCCACGTCTGGTTCGAGATCAACAAGGTGCCCCTGCGCGGCCTGCGCGGCGAGGTGGTGGGCACCCTTTCCACCGCCGAGGATGTGACCCGCAAGGTCCAGCTCAAGCAGCAGCTCCTGCAATCCCAGAAGATGGAGGCCATCGGCACCCTGGCGGGAGGCATCGCCCACGACTTCAACAACATCCTCACCGCCATCATCAACTCGTGCGAGCTGGCGCTCATGGACCTGGAGGACGGCTCCCAGACCGCCCGGGACGTGAACCGCGCCCTCACAGCGGCCCAGCGCGGCGGCCGCGTGGTCAAGCAGATACTGGCCTTCTCCCGGCCCACGCTGGAGGGCTTCGCCTCCACGGACCTGGCCGAGGTCATCGCGGAGACCGTGGACCTGCTGCGCGCCTCCCTGCCGAGAAACATCGAGATCGACACGCGCATCGAGCCCACGGGCCAGGTCTGGGCCAACCCCAACCAGATCCACCAGGCCATCATGAACCTCTGCACCAACGCCTTCCAGGCCCTGCGAGACAAGGGCGGCAGGCTGCGCGTGACCCTCGGCGAGGAGGACGTGGACGAGGAGACCTCCATCCTGCTCTCCATCGGCCCCGGCAGGCACCTCAAGCTCGCCGTGGAGGACAACGGCCCCGGCATCCCGCCCGAGATAACGGACAAGATCTTCGACCCCTTCTTCACCACCAAGGGCACCGCCGAGGGCACGGGCCTCGGCCTCGCCGTGGTCCACGGCATCGTCAAGGCCCACTCCGGCGGCATCCGCATGACCAGCCGACCCTACCGCCGCACCGCCTTTGAAATCTACCTCCCCTGCCGCACGGAGCAGGCCTCCGTGGCCGATGCGGCGGACGCGGCCCTCGTCTCCGGCAGCGAGCGGCTGCTCTTCGTGGAGGACGACCCCGACCAGCTGGAAACCGTGCCCCGGCTCCTGGCCGACCTCGGCTACCGCGTGACCCCCGCCCCGGACGCCCGGCAGGCCCTGCGGCGCATCCGCGATTCCGCCGCGCCCTTCGACCTGGTCATCACCGACTTCGACATGCCCGGCATGGACGGCATGGCCTTCACCCGGCGCCTGGAGGAGCTTGACCCGGCGCTCCCGGTGATTATGGTTTCCGGCAGGCGCAACGCGGCCGAACGCGCCACGGAGAGCCCGTCCATCCGCCGGGTGGTGCTCAAGCCCTACAACCGTTCGACCCTGGCCGCAGCCGTCCGGGCCACCCTGGACGACTCCCCGGAGCACTGACATGGCGCGCATCCTGATCATCGACGACGACCCGCAGATCTGCGAAACCCTGGAGAGCCTGGTCCAGCGCCTGGAACACGAGGCCACCTCCGCCCAGACCCTGGAGCGCGGCCTCGCCCTGGCGCGGAAGGACGGCTACGACGTGGTCTTCCTCGACGTCCAGCTGCCGGACGGCAACGGCCTCTCCGCCCTGCCCTTGCTCACCGGCCTGGCGGACGCCCCCGAGATCATCATCCTCACCGGGCGAGGTGACCCCGACGGCGCGGAGCTGGCCATGCAGGCCGGCGTCTGGGACTACCTGACCAAGCCCTCCAACGTGAAGGAGATCAAGGTCACCCTGCACCGCGCCCTCAAATACCGCGCGGAAAAGGCCGCCTCGGAAAAGGACCAACTCGACCTCTCGGGCATCGTGGGTCGCAGCAACGCCGTGCGCGCCCGCTTCGACCAGCTCGCCCAGGCCGCCCGCAGCGACGCCGCCGTGCTCATCACCGGGCCCACGGGCACGGGCAAGGAGCTCTTCGCCAGAACCATCCACGACAACTCCCGCCGGGCGCAGGGCCAGTTCGTGGTGGTGGACTGCGCCGCCCTCACCGAGAGCCTGGTGGAGTCCACCCTCTTCGGCCATAAGAAGGGCGCCTTCACCGGAGCGGAGCGCGACCGCGTGGGCCTCGTGAAGCTCGCGCACGGGGGCACCCTGTTCCTGGACGAGGTGGGCGAGATGCCCCTCTCCATCCAGAAGACCTTCCTGCGCGTGCTCCAGGAGCGGCGCTTCCGCCCCGTGGGAGACACCAAGGAAACATCCAGCGATTTCAGAATTATAGCTGCAACAAACCGTGACCCGGCCAGCATGGTGGAGGAGGGCCGCTTCCGCAAGGACCTCTACTTCCGCCTCGGTGCCATCACCATCGACCTGCCCCCGCTCACGGGCCGCAGGGACGACATCCGCCCCCTGGCCACGCACTTCGCCAACGACCTCACCGAGCGCTACGCCATCCCCACCAAGGGATTTGATGCGGATTTCGTGGACGTGCTCCAGAGCTACACCTGGCCGGGCAACGTGCGCGAGCTGCAAAACGTCATGGAGCGCGCCTTTGCAGCCGCCGGGGAGGAGCGCATGCTCTACGCCAAGCACCTGCCCCGGGAGCTGCGCGCGGCCGTGGCCCGGGTGCAGTTGGAGGAACGCCCCGCCCGGGCGCACGAAAGCTGCCCCGAGCCCTGCACGGACGGCGGGGAGCTGCCGAGCCTCAAGGATTTCAAGGGCCAGGCCGAGCGGGAATACCTGCTGGCCCTGCTCGCCCGGCACGAGGGCGACACGCCCCGCCTGCTGGAGGTCTCGGGCCTCTCGCGCTCGCACTTCTACGCCCTGCTCAAGAAGCACGACATAGCGGACTGACGCGCCCCCCGGGGGTCAGTAGCGCTGGAACCCCGGCTCCCGTTCCTCGCCGATGCAGACCTCGCCCTCCTGGCCCAGGCCGCCCTCGGCCAGTTCCAGGCGCTCCCCTCCATGCAGCCGGAAGTGCCCCAGCGCCTCCTTGAGCAGGTCCGACTGTCCGGAAAGCTCCTCCGCAGCGGAGGCCGTCTCCTCGGCGGTGGCCGTGTTGCGCTGGGCCACGCTGTCGATCTGCCCCAGGGCCTCGCTCACCTGGGCGATGGCGTCGGCCTGCTCCGAAGAGCCGACGGCGATGCGCCGGACCAGTTCCGTGACCTCATCTGCCCCCGCCACGATGCGGTTCAGCGATTCGGAGGTCCTGTCCGCCATGTCTCCGCCGTGCTCCACCTTGGCGATGGCCCCCTCGATGAGCACGGCCGTCTCCTCCGCAGCCTTGGCGCTGCGCCCGGCAAGGTTGCGCACCTCCTCGGCCACCACGGCGAAGCCCTTGCCATGGCGGCCTGCCCGCGCCGCCTCCACGGCCGCATTGAGCGCCAGGAGGTTCGTCTGGAAGGCGATCTCGTCGATGACCTTGATGATCTTGGCGATGTCCTGGCTGGCCACGCGCATCTGGTTCATGGCCTCCATCATGTCGCCCATCTGCTCCGAGCCCTGCCGCGCCAGATCCTGCTGCTGGATGACGATGGACTCCGCCTCCTTGGCGTCATTGGCGTTGGCCCTGGTGCGGTTGCCC
This sequence comes from Desulfovibrionaceae bacterium, assembly GCA_050253205.1. Lineage (GTDB taxonomy): Bacteria > Desulfobacterota > Desulfovibrionia > Desulfovibrionales > Desulfovibrionaceae > JAHJKV01. The sequence goes on along the minus strand of JBFWJM010000006.1, from coordinate 23,334 downwards.
ATCTCGGCCATGGAGCTGCCGATCTCCTCCAGGGCGGCCGCCTGTTCGGCGGCCCCCTGGGAGAGGGCCTGGCTGGAATCCGAAACCTCCCCGGATCCGGCGGCGATCTGCCCGGCGGCGGAGTGCACCTGCCCGATGAGGTCCCGCAGGTTGGCGGTCATGGTGCACAAGGACTGGCCCAGGAGGTCGCGCTCGGAGGCCAGGCGCACCTCGCCCGTGAGATCGCGCTCGGCGATGCGCCCCGCCAGGGCGGCCTTGGCGCGCAGCCCGGCGGCCATGCGGTTGAAGGCCTTCTGCATGCGCGCGAGTTCGTCGCTGCCCGAGTCGTCCAGGTGCACGTCCAGCTCGCCGTCGGCCATGTGCCCCGCCGCCTCGGCCACCAGGGCCACGGGCCGGGTGATGGAACGGACGACGACGTAGCTCAGGGGCAGGAACAGCACGAGGATGGCCCCGCCCACCACGAGCAGCACGCGGGTGAGGTTGGCCCGGGCCTCGGCGGTGATCTCGCCGTCGATGGCCGCGCGCCGCGCCTCCACGTTGTCGATGTAGACCCCGGTGCCGATCCAGTAGTCCGTGCCGGGTATCATGGTGGCGTAGGAAAGCTTGGGCTGGTCGCCCGCGCCCGGCTTGGGCCAGATGTATTCCAGAAAGCCGCCCCCCCCACGGGCCACGCGGTTCAGCTCCCGCACGAGGAAGATGCCGTTGGGGTCCTGCATGCCGCCGAGGTCCTTGCCGTGCAGCTCCGGCTTGGGAGGCAGGGCCACGCACACCGTACCCTGATAGATGAAGTAGTACCCCGAGCTGTCCGGCTCGAAGCGTATCTCGCGCACTCCGGCCCGGAGCGCGTCCACGCGGCTCTCCTCGCCGGAAAGGTCGCGGATGGCCCCGGCGAGGCACAGGGCCATGGATTGGGTCGCCACCTCGATCTTTTCCTTTTGCCCGTCGAGCATGGTGCGCTGCACCTCCGCCACGCTGACGGAGCGAATATCTTCGGTGGAAACCCAGAATGCAGCCACTATGCCGAGCATGAAGACCACGGCCGTGCAGAGCAAGAGCGCAAATCGCAGGGAAATGGGGAATCTTCGCAACATGACGACCTCCTCGCCCGTGGGTCCTACAGGGAATCCAGACCTTGTCACTATACAATATTGTCGTCCGCGCGCAAGCCCTGGCCGTTGTCCGAAAAACCGGACCCGCCTTCCGGCGAATCTGTCTTCTTTTTCGGACAAGCAAGCCCGAAACCCAAGGCCAGCCTGTGCCATCGAAGTTACAATGAAGTGAAATAACAACGATAATAACACTGGAAACACTCTGGCACGATTGTTGTGTTATGGTCCGTGTCCGCTGCCGCCGCACGGCAGGACACCCTCAATCATCGACCGCTCCGCAAGCGACGAAAGGAGACCCACCGAATGTCGAAAATGAAGACCATGGACGGCAACACCGCCGCTGCCCACGTGGCCTACGCCATGAGCGAGGCCGCCGCCATCTATCCCATCACGCCCTCCTCCACCATGGGCGAGATCGCCGACGAATGGGCCGCCCAGGGCCGCAAGAACATCTTCGGGCAGACCCTCAAGGTCCGCCAGCTCCAGAGCGAGGCTGGCGCGGCCGGAGCCGTGCACGGCGCCCTGGCCGGAGGCGCGCTGACCACGACCTTCACCGCGTCCCAGGGCCTGCTCCTGATGATCCCCAACATGTACAAAATCTCCGGCGAGCTGCTGCCCTGCGTGTTCCACGTTTCCGCTCGCGCCCTGGCCGCCCACGCGCTCTCCATCTTCGGCGACCACGCCGACGTCATGGCCGCGCGCAACACCGGCTTCGTCATGCTCGCCTCGGCCTCGGTGCAGGAGGTCATGGACCTCGGCCTGGTGGCCCACCTCGCCTCCGTGGAGGGCAGCCTGCCGTTCATGCACTTCTTCGACGGCTTCCGCACCTCCCACGAAATCCAGAAGATCGAGACCATCGACTACGCGGACATGCTGCCCCTGCTGAACATGGACAAGGTCGCCGAGTTCCGCGCCCGGGCCATGAACCCCGAGCACCCGCACATCCGCGGTACCGCCCAGAACCCCGACATCTACTTCCAGGGCCGCGAAGCCGCCAACAAGTACTACGACGCCCTGCCCGCCATCGTGGCCGAGGCCATGGCCAAGGTCGGCGCGCTCACGGGCCGCAAGTACAACCTCTTCGACTACGTGGGCGACCCCGAGGCCACCCACGTCTTCGTCTCCATGGGCTCCTCCTGCGAGGCCATCGAGGAGGTGCTGAACCGCGAGAACGCCTCCGGCGCGAAGCTCGGCCTGGTCAAGGTCCGGCTGTACCGCCCCTTCGCCACCGAGGCCTTCCTGGCCACCCTGCCCGCCTCGGCCAAGCGCATCACCGTGCTCGACCGCACCAAGGAGCCCGGCGCCCCCGGCGACCCGCTGTTCCTCGACGTGCGCGCCGCCCTGGCCTCCGCCAGCCTGGAGCGCGAGGTGCTCGCCGGGCGCTACGGCCTCGGCTCCAAGGAATTCAACCCCACCATGATCAAGGCCGTCATCGAGAACATGGCCGCCGCCGAACCCCGGCGCGCCTTCACCGTGGGCATCGAAGACGACGTGACCAACACCTCCCTGGCGCTGTCCGAAAAAATGGACACCACCCCCGAGGGCACGGTGCAGTGCAAGTTCTGGGGCCTGGGCTCCGACGGCACCGTGGGCGCGAACAAGCAGGCCATCAAGATCATCGGCGACAACACCGACCTCTACGCCCAGGGCTACTTCGCCTATGATTCCAAGAAGTCCGGCGGTATCACCATCTCCCACCTGCGCTTCGGCGAGAAGCCCATCCAGTCCACCTACCTCGTGGATTCGGCGGACTACGTGGCCTGCCACAACCCGTCCTACGTGCGCCTGTACGACGTGCTCGACGGCATCAAGGACGGCGGCGCCTTCGTGCTGAACACCGCCTGGACCGTGGAGGACATGGAGCGCGAGCTCCCCGCCGCCATGCGCCGGACCATCGCCGGGAAAAAGCTCAACTTCTACACCATCGACGCCGTGAAGCTCGCCGGGCAGGTGGGCCTTGGCGGGCGCATCAACATGGTCATGCAGACCGCGTTCTTCAAGCTCGCGGCAGTGATCCCCTTCGAGCAGGCCGTGGCCCTGCTCAAGGAAGGCATCCACAAGGCCTACGGCAAAAAGGGCGAGAAGATCGTCAAGATGAACGTGGACGCCGTGGACCTGGCCACCGACGGCCTGGTCAAGGTGGACTACCCCGCCTCCTGGGCCGAGGCAGCCGACGAGGCCGCCCCCGTGGCCAAGAACGAGCCCGCCTACGTCACAAACGTCATGCGCCCGGTGCTGGCCCAGCAGGGCGACGGCCTGCCCGTCTCCGCCTTCGACCCGGCGGGCGTGTTCCCCGTGGCCACCAGCAAGTTCGAGAAGCGCGGCGTGGCCATCAAGGTGCCCGAGTGGATCGCGGAGAACTGCATCCAGTGCAACCAGTGCGCCTTTGTCTGCCCGCACTCCGCCCTGCGGCCCGTGCTCGCCACGGAAGAGGAGATGGGCTCCGCTCCCGCCTCCTTCGCCACCGTCGAGGGCAAGGGCAAGGACCTCAAGGGGCTCAAGTACCGCATGCAGGTCAACGTGCTCGACTGTCTGGGCTGCGGCAACTGCGCGGACATCTGCCCCGCCAAGGAAAAGGCCCTGGTCATGCGGCCCCTGGCCACCCAGACCGAGGCCCAGGTGCCCAACTTCGACTTCTCCGAGACCGTCTCCTACAAGGAGGTCGGCAAGCGCGACACCGTGAAGAACAGCCAGTTCCGCAAGTCGCTCATGGAATTCTCCGGGGCCTGCTCCGGCTGCGGCGAGACGCCCTACGTCAAGGTCATCACCCAGCTCTTCGGCGAGCGCATGATCATCGCCAACGCCACGGGCTGCTCCTCCATCTGGGGCGCTTCCGCCCCGACCACGCCCTACTGCGTGAACGCCGACGGCCACGGCCCGGCCTGGGGCAACTCGCTCTTCGAGGACGCCGCCGAGTTCGGCTACGGCATCCACATGGCCGTGAGCCAGCGCCGCGACATCCTGGCCGGAAAGATGGCCCAGGCCGCCGAGGGCGCGCAGGGCGAGCTCAAGGAGGCCCTGGAGGGCTGGGTCGCCGCCAAGGACGACGCCGCTGGCTCCAAGGCCCACGGCGAAACCCTCAAGCAGCTCCTGGCGGGCGAGCGGGACGGCCTCCTGGCCGAGATCGCCGCCGCATCGGACATCTTCACCAAGCCGTCCACCTGGATCTTCGGCGGCGACGGCTGGGCCTACGACATCGGCTACGGCGGGCTCGACCACGTGCTCGCCTCCGGCGAGGACGTCAACGTCCTGGTCATGGATACCGAGGTCTACTCCAACACCGGCGGCCAGTCCTCCAAGGCCACGCCGCTGGGCTCCATCGCCAAGTTCGCCGCGGCGGGCAAGCGCACGGGCAAGAAGGATCTGTGCCGCATGGCCATGAGCTACGGCTACGTGTACGTGGCCTCCGTTTCCATGGGCGCGGACAAGCAGCAGTTCATGAAGGCCATAACCGAGGCCGAGGCCTACCCCGGCCCCTCGCTGGTCATCGCCTACGCGCCCTGCATCAACCAGGGCATCAAGAAGGGCATGGGCAAGACCCAGGAAGAGGCCAAGCTCGCCGTGGAGTGCGGGTACTGGTCGCTCTACCGCTTCAACCCCGAACTGGCCGAGCGGGGCGAGAACCCCTTCAGCCTGGACTGCAAGCCGCCCAAGGCCGACATCCAGGAATTCCTCTCCGGCGAGAACCGCTACGCGCTCCTGGAGCGCACGCACCCTGAGCAGTCCAAGACGCTGCGCAAGGGCATCGCCGAACAATACGCCAGGCGCTACGCCGAATACGAGCGCATGGCCCAGGCGGCTCCCGCCGTCGAGGCCGCGCCCCTGGCGGCCTGCCAGTCCGCCTCCACGGCCGAGCACGCCCGCCCCTCCGGCGGCGAGCCCTGCGACGAGGGACGCGGCTGACACAACGCGAAGACGGTGTTCCTGGCGGCCGGGATCGTCCCGGCCGCCGCACCCGCGGGGGGATTGGCAAGGAACACCTCGAATAACGAGTAACGTTTCCATCCTGAGGAGGAGAACAACATGTACTCGCTTATGGCTCTGGCCCCCATCATTACCGTGTTTTTCTTCCTGGTCATCCTCCGGTGGCCCGCGAAGAAAGCCATGCCCCTGGCCCTCATCGTGGCCGCCATCCTGGCGCTCACGGTCTGGAAAGTCTCCCCGACCATCATCGGGGCCTCCATCATCCAGGGCATCACCATCTGCATCGACATCCTCTGGATCGTCTTCGGCGCGCTGCTGATGCTCAACACCCTGACCAACTCCGGCGCCATCGCCACCATCCGCAAGGGGTTCATGGACATCACCCCCGACCGCCGCATCCAGGCCATGATCATCGCCTGGACCTTCGGCGCGTTCATCGAGGGTGCGGCGGGCTTCGGCACGCCCGCGGCGGTCTGCGCCCCGCTGCTCATGGCCCTGGGCTTCCCGGCCATGGGCGCGGTAACCATCGCGCTGATCATCCAGTCCACCCCCGTTTCCTTCGGCGCGGTGGGCACGCCCATCCTGCTGGGCGTCAAGACCGGCCTCACCGACCCCATGGTCGAGGGCATCCTGGCGAACAACAACATCGCCTTCATGGACTACATCTACGAGATCGGCCGCAACGTGGCGCTGACCCACGGCATCATCGGCATTCTCATCCCGACCTTCCTGGCCGTGATCCTGACCCGCTTCTTCGGCAAGGAGAAGTCCGTCAAGAAGGGCCTTGAGGTCCTGCCCTTCGGCATCCTCGCCGGCCTGGCCCTGACCGTGCCCTACGTCATCGTGGCCTTCGTGCTCGGACCCGAGTTCCCGTCCCTCATCGGCGGCCTCGTGGGCCTGGCCATCCTGGTCACCGCCGCCAAGATGCGCTTCCTTACCCCCAAGGAGCCCTGGGACTTCGCCCCGCGCGAAGAGTGGCCCGACTCCTGGATGGGCACCTGGGAGCCCAAGTTCTCCGCCGCCCCGGCGCACATGACCCTGATGAAGGCCTGGCTGCCCTACGTGCTGGTGGGCCTGTTCCTGGTGCTCTCCCGCAAGGTGGACGCCATCAAGGCCGTGCTCGCCTCCGTGGCCATCCCCGTCACCGACCTCTTCGGCACCGGCATCGGCTACACCATGAAGCCACTGTACGTGCCCGGCTTCATCTTCCTGCTGGCCGTGCTCTGCGCCTTCGTCATCCAGAAGATGAAGGTTTCGGACCTGACCTCCGCCGCCAAGCAGTCCTTCAAGACCACGCTGCAGGCGTCCTTCGCCCTCGGCTTCGCCATCCCCATGGTGCGCGTGTTCATCAACTCCGGTGAGAAGTTCAACTCCTCGGGCCTGGCCTCCATGCCCCTGGAGCTGGCCACCGGCGTCGCCTCCCTGGCCGGTGAGGCCTGGACGGGCTTCGCCGCCGTCATCGGCGCGCTGGGCGCGTTCATCGCCGGGTCCAACACCGTCTCGAACATGATGTTCTCCCTGTTCCAGTTCGGTGTAGCCTCCGAGATCCAGGTGCCCCAGGCCGTCATCGTGGCCCTCCAGGCCGTGGGCGGTGCTGCGGGCAACATGATCACCGTCCACAACGTCGTGGCCGCAGCCGCCGTGGTGGGCCTCATGGACCGCGAGGGCGAGATCATCCGCAAGACCCTCATTCCTCTGACCTACTACCTCATCGCCGCCGCCATCATCGGCGTGGTCCTCTCGGGCTCCGGCGTGAGCATGCTGCTCAAGTAGCACCATCGACCGAACGCAATGAACCATCCGGGGGGAGCTTCGGCTCCCCCCCACGACAACACCGCAATCTTTCTGGAGGATCGCATGGGCGCTGAAAAGCTCATCACGGATTTCGCAGCCATCGTCGGCAAGGACAACGTCATGACCGGCGAGTCCGACCTGCACACCTATTCCTACGACGCCGCCGTGCTCGACCCGGTGATGCCCGCCATGGCGATCCGCCCGACAACGAGCGAGCAGCTCGGCCAGGTCGTCGCCCTGTGCGGCCGCGAGGGCATCCCCCTCACCGTGCGCGGCGCGGGCACCAACCTCTCCGGCGGCACCATCCCCAAGAGCGACGGCGTGGTGGTGCTCACCAACGGCCTGACCCGCATCATCGAGATCAACGAACAGGACATGTACGCCGTGGTGGAGCCCGGCGTGGTCACGGCCAAGTTCGCGGCCGCCGTGGCGGCCAAGGGCCTGTTCTACCCGCCCGACCCCGGCTCCATGGCCGTCTCCACCCTGGGCGGCAACGTGGCCGAGAACGCCGGGGGCCTGCGCGGCCTCAAGTACGGCGTCACCAAGGACTACGTCATGGGCGTGGATTTCTGGGACACCACGGGCCAGCTCGTGAAGTCCGGCTCCAAGACCGTCAAGTGCGTCACCGGCTACAATCTGGCCGGGCTCATGGTCGCCTCCGAGGGCACGCTGGGCGTGTTCGACCGCATCACCCTGAAGCTCGTGCCTCCGGCCCAGGCCGCCCGCTCCATGATGGCCGTGTTCGAGACCATCCAGGCCGCCTCCGAGACCGTGGCCGCCATCATCGCCGCCAAGATCGTCCCGGCCACCCTGGAGCTCATGGACAACTTCACCATCAACACGGTGGAGAACTTCCGCAAGGCGGGCCTGCCCACGGACGCCGAGGCCCTGCTGCTCATCGAGGTGGACGGCCACCCCGCCCAGGTGGAGGACGAGGCCGCCCTGGTGGAGAAGATCTGCAAGGAGCACGGCGCCACGAGCGTGGAGGTGGCCAAGGACGCCGCCCAGCGCGACAAGGTCTGGCAGGCCCGGCGCGACGCCCTGCCCGCCCTGGCCAAGCTCCGGCCCACCTGCGTGCTGGAAGACGCCACCGTGCCCCGCTCCAAGATTCCGGCCATGATCGCCGCCCTCGGCGAGATATCCAAGAAGTTCGAGCTGACCATCGGCACCTTCGGCCACGCGGGCGACGGCAACCTGCACCCCACCATCCTCACCGACAAGCGCGACAAGCACGAGTGGGAGCGGGTGGAAAAGGCCATCGACGAAATCTTCGAGCGCGCCCTGTCCATGGGCGGCACCCTCTCGGGCGAGCACGGCATCGGCCTGGCCAAGTCCAAGTACATGGCCCAGGAGACCAGCCGCGCCACCCTCGAATACTCCGCCCGCATGAAGTCCGCCCTGGACCCCAAGGGGCTGCTCAACCCCGGCAAGATCATCGGCATCTGCATGACCCGCGAGGAGGCGTAGCATGGCCCAGGTGGAAGAACTCATCCGGTTGCTCGGCGAGCTGGACGACCAGCTCGTGGGCTGCATGCGCTGCGGCATGTGCCAGGCCGTGTGCCCCGTCTTCGCCCGCACGGGCAGGGAAGGCGACGTGGCCCGGGGCAAGCTCGCCCTGCTGGACGGCCTCGCCCACGAGATCCTCAAGAACCCCGAGGGCGTGAACGAGAAGCTGAACCGCTGCCTGCTCTGCGGCACCTGCCAGGCCAACTGTCCCTCCGGCGTCAAGGTGGTGGACATCTTCCTCAAGGCCCGCGCGGTGATGACCGGCTACTTCGGCCTCTCCCCGGCCAAGAAGGCCATCTTCCGGGGCATGCTGGCCCATCCCGGGCTGTTCAACGCGCTCACGGGCATGGCCTCCAAGTTCCAGGGGCTGTTCACCAAGGAGGTGGACGGGGTTCTGGGCGCGTCGTGCGCGCGCTTCTCCTCCCCGGTGCTCGACGGCCGCCACTTCAAGACCCTGGCCGCGACCCCGCTGCGCAAGGCCGTGCCCAGCCTGGACACCAAGCCGCGCTCCTCCGGCCTGCGGGTGGCCTTCTTCCCCGGCTGCGTGGTGGACAAGGTCTACCCCTCCGTGGGCCTGGCCTCCCTCAAGGTGCTGCAGCACCACGACGTGGGCGTGTACCTGCCCGCCGGGCAGGCCTGCTGCGGCATTCCGGCGCTCTCCTCCGGCGATACCCAGACCTTCGCCAAGCTTGTGGCCGCCAACGTGGCCCTGTTCTCCAAGGCCGGGTTCGACTACCTGCTGACCCCCTGCGCCACCTGCACCTCCACCATCAAGGAGCTCTGGGCGGATGAAGGCGGCGAGGCGGCGGCCATTGCGGCCAAAGCCATGGACATCAGCCAGTTTTTGGTGGACGTTGTGGGGGTGCATCCCGCCGCCGCAGCAAACCAGGGCGCCAAGAAGGTCACCTACCACGACCCCTGCCACCTGAAGAACTCGCTTGGCGTCACGGCCCAGCCCCGGACGGTGCTCAAGGCCACGCCGCAGTACGAGTTCGTGGAGATGGCCGAGGCCGGGGTCTGCTGCGGCTGCGGCGGCAGCTTCAACATCGCCCACTACGAGCTCTCCAAGGAAATCGGCCAGAACAAGGCCGCGAACATCATGGCCTCCGGGGCCGAGGTGGCCGCCACCTCCTGCCCGGCCTGCATGCTCCAGATCACGGACATGCTCTCCCAGGCCGGGGCCCGGATACCCGTCAAACACGCCGTGGAGCTCTACGCCGAGCTTCTTCCCGACGGCACGGACCAGTAAGGGATATCCATGTCCAAGACGCTCTACGTCACCGCCACCGAGTCCGCGTCCGGCAAGTCCGCCGTGTGCCTGGGGCTCATGCAGCTCCTGCTCGGCCACCTGCGCAACGTGGCCTTCTTCCGGCCCATCGTGGCCGGGGTCGGCCAGATGACGGCGGCGGGTGCCCCCGAGGAGCCCGCAAGGGACCACGACATCGAGCTCATGCTCTCGCACTTCCGCCTCGGCATGGACTACGACGCGGCCCACGCCTTCACCATCGCCGAGGCGCGCCAGCTCATCAACGAGGGCAAGGACGACCAGCTCATGGAGACGATACTGAACAAGTACGCCGAGCTGGAAAAATCGCACGACTTCGTGCTCTGCCTGGGCACGGACTTCAAGGGCAAGGACCCGGCCTTCGAGTTCGACCTCAACGCCGAGATCGCGGCGAACCTGGGCGCGCCCGTGCTGCTGGTCATCTCCGGCAAGGGCAAGAGCGGCGAGGAGATCATCCAGTCCGCCCAGTTGACCATGGACGGGCTGAACGAGAAGAGCGCGGACGTCACCGGCCTCATCGTCAACCGCGTGGAATGCTGCGACCCCGAGGAACTCGTGGACGCCCTGCGCGTGAAGACCCGGGGCGACCTGCTCATCTACGCCATCCCCGAGGACGAGAGCCTGGGCAAGCCCACGGTGGAGGACGTGCGCAAATGGCTCGGGGCCAAGGTGCTCTACGGCCACGGCGGGCTCAACAACCTCGTGCGCGACTACGTCATCGCCGCCATGCAGATCGGCAACTTCCTGAACCACATCGCCCCCGGCGGGCTGATCATCACCCCCGGCGACCGCTCGGACATCATCCTCGCCACGCTCACCTCGCGCCTCTCGTCGAGCTACCCGGACGTCTCCGGCATCCTGCTCACGGGGGGCCTGGAGCCCAGCGAATCCGTGCATCGGCTCATCGAGGGCTGGACGGGCGTGCCCGTCCCGGTGCTCGCCGCGCCGGACTCCACCTACCACACCATCCAGGACCTCGGCAGGCTCTACGGCCGCATCCTGCCCGACGACCACAAGCGCATCGCCTCGGCCGTCGGCGTGTTCGAGTCCTGCGTGAAGCTCGACGAACTGCGCACGCGACTCGTCTCCCGAAGTTCCACCCGCGTGACCCCGGTGATGTTCGAGTTCGGCCTGGTGGAAAAGGCCCGGGCCCACCCGCAGCGCATCGTGCTGCCCGAGGGCGGGAGCGACCGCGTGCTCAAGGCGGCGGACATCCTGCTCCGGCGCGACGTGGCCGAGATCGTCCTTTTGGGCGACCCGGAGAAGATCCTGGCCGACGCCTCCCAGCTCAACCTGCACCTGGACGAGGCCACCATCATCGACCCGGCCAAGTCCGAGTTCTTCGAGGAGTACGTCCGCACCTACTACGACCTGCGCAAGCACAAGTGCGTCACCGAGGACGACGCCCGCGACCGCATGGCCGACCCCGCCTACTTCGGCACCATGATGGTCCACCTCGGCCAGGCCGACGGCATGGTCTCCGGCTCCGTGTCCACCACCGCCGCCACCATCCGCCCGGCCTTCGAGTTCGTGAAGACCAAGCCCGGCATCACCCTGGTATCCTCGGTGTTCTTCATGTGCCTGAAGGACCGCGTGCTGGTCTACGGCGACTGCGCCGTGAACCCGAACCCCAACGCCGAGCAGCTCGCGGAGATCGCCCTGGCCAGCGCGGAGACGGCCCGCATCTTCGGCATCGAGCCGCGCGTGGCCATGCTCTCCTACTCCACGGGCTCCTCCGGCCAGGGGGCGGACGTGGACAAGGTGGTGGAGGCCACCAGGATCGCCCAGGAGCGCGCCCCGGACCTCCCCCTGGAGGGCCCGCTGCAATACGACGCCGCCGTGGACCCGGAAGTTGCCGCCACCAAGCTGCCCGACAGCCAGGTGGCCGGGCGGGCCACGGTGTTCATCTTCCCGGACCTGAACACGGGCAACAACACGTACAAGGCCGTGCAGCGCGCCGCTGGCGGCGTGGCCGTGGGCCCGGTGCTCCAGGGGCTGAACAAGCCCGTCAACGACCTCTCGCGCGGCTGCACCGTGCCCGACATCGTCAACACCGTGGCCATCACCGCCATCCAGGCCCAGGCCGAGAAAGGAATCACCCAGTAATGAAGATACTCGTCATCAACTCCGGCTCCTCGTCCATCAAGTACAAGCTCTTCGACATGGCCGCGGACGCCGTGCTCGCCCAGGGCCTGGTGGAGCGCATCGGCGAGCCCGTGGGCAACATCGAGCACGTCACCGCCCCGGGCGCGGACGGCCAGTACAAGACCGCCCTGGAGGAGCCCATCGCCAGCCACGAGCAGGGCATGGTCCGGGTCATCGGCCTGCTCATGGACCCGGAGCGCGGCGTCATCGCCGACGCGGCCGAGATCAGCGGCGTGGGCCACCGCATCGTCCATGGCGGGGAGAAGTTCAGCGCCCCCGAAGTGGTGGACGACGCCGTCATCGCCGAGATCGAAAAGGCCGCCACCCTGGCTCCCCTGCACAACCCCGGCCACCTGGCGGGCATCCGCACGGCCATGCACCTCTTCCCGGACGCCGCGCACGTCACGGTGTTCGACACCGCCTTCCACCAGACCATGCCGCCCGAGGCCTACCTCTACGCCCTGCCCTACGACCTCTACGAGGAGCTCGGCATCCGCCGCTACGGCTTCCACGGCACCTCGCACAAGTACGTCTCCGGCGAGTGCGCCCGGCTCATGGCCCGGGAGCCCGAAGCCCTCAACTGCATCACCGTGCACCTGGGCAACGGCTGCTCCATGGCCGCCGTCAAGGGCGGCAAGTGCGTGGACACCTCCATGGGCATCACCCCGCTGGCCGGGTTGATCATGGGCACCCGCTGCGGCGACGTGGACCCGGCCGTCTTCTCCTTCCTGCGGCGCGAGAAGGGCCTCTCCGTGCAGGACATCGACAAGCTCATGAACAAGCAGTCCGGCCTGCTGGGCATCTGCGGCATGAATGACATGCGCGACATCCACGCCGCCATCGCCGCAGGCGGCGAGAAGGGCGAGCGCGCCAGGCTCGCCCTGGACATGGCCTGCTACCGCAACCGCAAGTACATCGGGGAATACATGGCCGTGCTCGGCCGCACCGATGCCGTGGTCTTCACCGCGGGCATCGGCGAGAACGACGACGTGGTCCGCGCCAGGACCCTGGAAGGGCTGGAGGGCCTGGGCATCCGCCTGGACCCCGAGCGCAACAGGGGCCGCGTCAAGGAGCCCAAGGCCGTGCACGCGGAGGGCTCCGCCGTGCAGGTCTGGGTCATCCCCACCAACGAGGAACTGGAGATCGCCCGGCAGACCCGGGACGTGCTCACCGCCCAAGCAAGGAGCGCCGCATGACCGCCACCGAACTGATCGAACGCTTCACCACCAAGGCCGAACTCGTCTCGGCAAAGGTTTCCCGCGTGGGCTCCCTGCGCGAGGCCCTGGAACGCGCCGTGGCCATCTGCGACGAGAAGGAGGCCTGCAAGCTGCTGGCCTCCGGCTGCGAGGAGGCCCTCTCCCCGGCCGCCGAGGCCACCTGCGAAACCAAGCAGGCCAAGATCATCGTGGCCCCGGCCCTGGACGACGACACCTACGCCGAACTGGAAGCCCTCTCCAAGGAGCGCGACTTCGTGGTCATCCGCGAGGGCATGCGCGGCCACCTCGGCGGCACGGACGTGGCCTTCACGGTCTGCGACTGGGGCATCGCCGAAACAGGCTCCCTGGTGCTCGGCTCCTCCTCCGAGGAGCTGCGCCTGGCCACCATGATCAGCGAAATCCACGTGGCCGTGCTGCCCGTGTCGAAGATCGTGGCCGACTCCCTCGACCTGGAGGACTGGCTCACCGAGCGCATGATGGACGGCCCGGACTACACCGCCTTCATCACCGGGGCATCGCGCACGGCGGACATCGAACGCGTGCTCGCCCTGGGCGTGCACGGCCCCCTCGAACTCCACATCCTGCTTCTGGAGGACTAGCATGCAGACCGCCGACACCCTCAAGGATTACCGCTCCGAGCTGCGCGAGTCCCTGGACAACGACTTCCTGCGCAAGACGCTGGACGTCTTCGCCGTGGCCTACCGCACGGGACGCGCCAACGCCTTCAAGGAGTTCGACGTGCCCTCCCTGGTGGCCGACGTGGCGGACATCAAGGACGCAGCCGGAGCGCGCATGATGGAGCTCTTCGAGGAGTTCCGCGCCAACGCCACCAAGGCGGGCGTCACCGTGCACCTGGCCAAGGACGCGGACGAGGCCAACCGGATCATCGCCGAGATCGCCGAGCACGCGGGCTGCCAGAAGGCCATCAAGTCCAAATCCATGACCGCCGAGGAGACCCTGCTCAACCACGAGCTGGAGCACCGGGGCATGGAGGTCACCGAGTCCGACCTGGGCGAGTGGATCATCCAGCTGCGCCACGAGGGCCCGACCCACATGGTCATGCCCGCCATCCACCTCTCCCGCCACCAGGTCTGCAACCTCTTCTCGCAGGTCACGGGCAAGGAGCAGGACCCCGAGATCGAGCGGCTGGTCAAGGTTGCCCGGCGCGAGCTGCGCGCCAAGTACATCGACGCGGACATGGGCATCTCCGGGGCCAACTTCGCCATCGCCAAGACCGGCTCCATCGGCATCGTGACCAACGAGGGCAACGCCCGGCTGGTGACCACCCTGCCCAGGGTCCACGTGGCGCTCATGGGGCTCGACAAGCTCCTGCCCACCCTGGGCGACGCCCTCAAGGTGCTCAAGGTCCTGCCGCGAAACGCCACGGGCCAGGCCATCACCTCCTACGTCACCTGGATCACCGGGGCGGTGGAGTGCTTCTCCGCGCAGGACCGCCGCAAGGAGATCCACATGGTCTTCCTGGACAACGGCCGCGCCAAGCTCGCCTCCGACCCCGTGTTCTCCCAGGTGCTGCGCTGCGTGCGCTGCGGGGCCTGCGCCAACGTCTGCCCCGTGTACCGCCTGGTGGGCGGCCACAAGATGGGCCACATCTACATCGGCGCCATCGGCTTGATCCTGACGTACTTCTTCCACGGCCGCGACAAGGCCAAGAACCTCGTGCAGAACTGCATCAACTGCGGGGCCTGCAAGGAAATCTGCGCCGGAGGCATCGACCTGCCCCGGCTGATCAAGGAAATCCACGCCCGCATCCAGGACGAGGCCGGCCACCCGCTCTCCTCCATGCTGCTCGGGCGCGTGCTCCGCAGCAGGACGCTCTTCCACCGCCTGCTGCGCACGGCCAAGCTGGCCCAGAAGCCCGTCCTGGGCGACATGACCCCCGACGGCGGCTACCTGCGCCACCTGCCCATGATCTTCTCCAAGGACCAGAACTTCCGGGCGCTCCCGGCCATCGCCGAGCACCCCTTCCGCGACCTCTGGCCGAACATAAAGCCCGCCCCGGCGAGCCCCAAGCACAAGGCCGCGTACTTCTCCGGCTGCGTGCAGGACTTCGTCTACCCCGACCAGGCCGCTGCGGCCATCCGCTCCCTGGCCCCGGGCGAGGTGGCGGTGGAGTTCCCCATGGACCAGACCTGCTGCGGGCTCCCGGTGCAGATGATGGGCGAGAAGAAGGCCGCCATCGACGTGGCCAAGCTGAACATCGCCGCCTTCGAGGGCTGCGAGTGCGAGCACATCCTGACCACCTGCGCCTCCTGCGCCTCGCACCTCAAGCACGCCTACCCCAAGCTGCTGGAGGGCGACGAAGGCTGGAAGGCCCGCGCCGAGGCCTTCGCGCAGAAGGTCATCGACTACAGCTCCTACATGACCGACGTGCTCGGCGTGGACGCCGCCAGCTTCAACTCCGGCGGCAAGAAGGTCACCTACCACGCGCCCTGCCACCTCTGCCGGGGCATGGACGTGCGCGAGGCCCCGCACTCGCTCATGACCACCGCCGGGCTTGATTACGTGCCCTGCGCCGAGGAGGAAACCTGCTGCGGGTTCGGCGGCACCTTCTCCATGAAGTTCCCCGAACTCTCCAAGGAGCTGCTGGCCAAGAAGCTGGCCAACGTGGCCGAAACCGGGGCCGAGGAACTCTTGACCGATTGCCCCGGGTGCGTCATGCAATTGCGAGGCGGCGCCCGGAATGCGGGCGCGAAGGTTCGTGTCCGGCATATCGCCGAGGCTGTCGCCGAACAACAAAAACGCTGACATACTCGGAGGTTGTAATGACCGGTCTCGTACTGTACGCCGTGCTCGTGGGCCTCGGGGCCGTGATCGGGGTGGGTGCCTCGTTCACGGGCCTGGGCGGCGGGTTCCTCATGGTCCCGCTGCTGCTGATGATGGGCTACCCGGCGCAGAAGGCCGTGGGCACCTCGTTCATGGGCATCCTCGTCATCTCCATCTCGGCCCTGCTGGCGCACAACAAGTTCGCCAACGTGGACTACAAGGTGGGCATCCTGCTCGGCGTGGGCGGCATCCTCGGCGCGCAGCTCGGCGCGCGCCTGGTGGAGAACGTCTCCACCGAGAGCTTCAAGAAGATCTTCGCCTTTGTGCTCGTGGCCCTGGCCTGCTACATCTTCTTCAAAAAATAGGAGCGATCCATGGATATGAAGGACGTGCGCAGCGCCGCACGAGAGAAGATGAACCCCGCATGCCGGGTCTGCCCGGTGTGCGACGGCAAGGCCTGCCGGGGCCAGGTGCCCGGCATGGGCGGCCTGGGCACGGGCAGCTCGTTCACGGCCAACGTGGAAGCCCTGGCCAGCGTGAAGCTCAACATGCGGCTCATCCACGGTGTGGTCGACCCCGACCCCGGCGTGAAGCTGCCGCACCTGGGGCTCGACCTGCCCCTGCCCGTGCTCGCCGCGCCCATCGGCGGCGTGAGCTTCAACATGAACGAGGCCGTCAGCGAGGAAGACTACATCACCGCCAAGATGGCGGGCTGCGCCGAGTTCGGCACCCTTTGCGGCGCGGGCGACGGCGTGCCCCCGTTCATCCACGAGGCCGCCTACGCGGCCATCAAGGACCTCGGCGGCAAGGGCATCCCGTTCATCAAGCCCTGGGAAGACGAAGAACTGTACGAAAAGATGGAAAAGGCCCGGGCCACCGGGGCTGAAATCCTCGGCATGGACATCGACGCGGCCGGGCTCATCACCCTGAAGCTCATGGGCCGCCCTGTTTCCCCCAAAACCCCGCAAAAGCTCGCCGAGATCATCCAGCGCTGGGGCGGCAGGTTCATCCTCAAGGGCGTCATGACGCCTGACGAGGCCCTGCTCGCGGCGGACGCGGGTGCCAGCGCCATCGTGGTTTCCAACCACGGCGGCCGCGTCCTCGACCACACCCCCGGCACGGCCGAGGTGCTCCCGGCCATCGCCGAGGCCGCCTCCGGCAAGCTGGACGTGCTCGTGGACGGCGGGGTGCGCACCGGGGCGGACGTGCTCAAGATGCTCGCCCTGGGGGCGGACGCCGTGATGATCGGCCGTCCTTTCTCCGTGGCCTCCGTGGGCGGCGGCAAGGAGGGCGTCACGGCCTACCTCAACCAGCTCAAGACCGAACTGGTGCAGGCCATGGTCATGACCGGCACCCAGGGGGCCTCCTCCGTGGGCGGCTCCATCCTGCGCCACTGTCGCTAACCTCTCCACCCGGGCGCGCCCGGAGGACACCATGATCAAGCACATCGTCATGTGGAAGCTCAAGGAGACCGCCCTGGACTCCACCGCCAGCGAGAACGCCGCGCAGATGAAAGACATGCTCGAAGGGCTCCAGGGCATCGTCCCGACCCTGCTGCACATCGAGGTCGGCACGGACACCTTCGGCTGCGTGCCCGAGTGCGACGTGGTGCTCTACTCCGAATTCGCCTCGCGCGAGGACCTCGACATCTACCAGGCCCACCCCGCGCACCAGAAGTGCGTGGCCTTCATCAAGCAGGTGGTGGCCGAGCGCCGCGCCGTGGACTACGAAATCTGAACCGGAAACGAACCGACAAGACGCCGGGCCGGGACTCGTCATGGCCCGGCGTCCTTTCGTAACATCCCCATGACCCTGCACATCAACCACAACGCCGACCGCATCGTCTGCCGCTGGCGCGAGCCCGTTCGCGTGCGCATGGCCAGCCGCGAGGGCGTGTACGGCAAGATCCGGACCCTCAACCTGACCCTGGACGACCAGGGCCGGGTGAGCGCGCGCGACCGCAAGCGCCACGGCGCGCACCCCCTCTTCGCCCATGCCGAGCGCTTCGGCAGGGAGCTTGCGCGCATCCGCTACTTCGAGCGGCGCGTGGTCTGCATCTGCGGCCATTGCGGCGATGCCCACGAGGTCCTGCCCCACTACGACGTGGACGAGCAGGCCATCCACTGGCGCTGCGCGGACTCCGTGGCCTGTAGCGCCCGCCTCTCCTGAATCGCCTGCCTCCCCTTCCCCAAGACGAGCAAAACCCCCGACGCCTGCGGCATCGGGGGTGCATCATGCGCATCGACGCGGCCCGCAGGCCGCTGATGGAAAGGGACGGAAGAGCACCAGGATCGCGCAGGGCCCGGCGGGCCTCCTGGCCGGGAACATCCCTGCCCCCTGCGCGCCACATCGGGTTCCCGGAATGGGGCCCTCCAAATCCCGGGCCTCAAATCCCGGGCTCAAAATCCCGGGCCAAAAAATCAGGGCTCCAGAACCCGGGCCCTGCGCTCCCGGCCGCGTTCCAGGCCGCGTTCCAGGCCGCGTTCCAGGCCGTGTTCCAGGCCGCGTTCTAGGCCGTGTAGTCCACCATCCAGACCACGAACAGCAGCGCCCGCAGCAGCGCCGTGAACCCGAAGGCGGCCACGCAGGCGTTGCGCAGCTTCAGCGCGAGGTAGTTGTCCGGGTCCGAGGCCAGGACCTTGTTGAACTGCGCGTTGGCCACGGCCCCGATGACGATGTTCACGGCCACGAAGCCAATCGTGAAGGCGATGACCGCCAGACTGGGCTCCAGCAGGGCGTCCTTGAGGTTGCCGAACTGCAACGGGAAATCCCCGGGGATGAACAGCGCGGCCAGGGAATACGCCCACAGCAGCACGGCGACGATGAAGTAGATCCACTGATGCTTGCAGCCGAAGGTGGCGCGGCAGCAATCGGTACAGCTGGTCATGTGCTCCTTCCTCCTCTCCCGCTCAATGCGGGCTCTGGCACGTTGGTCCGTCAGGCGTACTGCATTCCAGGATTTTCGTCAAAATAAAAGGGGCCTGCGTTTCGGAGCGGCCCATGATCCTTCACGATCGTTTGACTTCCGAAAGTAAAACATGCACACCTAGGCATCAGAGGGACTGCATCCGGGTGCCGCGCCCGGGCACGGTGCGGCGGCGCGGTCTTCCCGCTTGCGCGAACCGGCTCCAGCCGCATGAAGAACGAACAAACGCCACGGTCGCTCGCCGACGCCGTCAAGGCACACCTGTATCCGCCCCGGCTGGGAGCGGACGAGGAGCTCGTCCCCCTGGTGGCGGCGTTCGCCGATGCCTGCGCCGAGTCCCCCGATTCGGCGGCCACGGCCCGCGCCAGCAACGAGATGGCCAACCATCTCCTCTCCCTGCTCGAAACCAGGCAGGACAAATCCCTGCTGAAGGCCGCGCTCCTCGCCCTGCTCGCCTCCGGGCGTCTCGGCAGGCAGGCGGCCTGCCGGTTCATCCGCTCCGGCAGCACCGCCCTGGAGCAGCTCGCCCCCCTGGTGGGCACCCTGCCCGAGCGGCTGCGCCTATTCCTGCTCCAGGAGCTGCTGCGCGAGCCGCACGAGGAGGAGAAGCCCCTGCTGCACTGGGCCCGGCAGCAGCTCGCCCCCCTGGCCTCGGCCCCCGAGGGCGACGTCGCCGCCTTCCTGGAGGCCATCGACGCCGAGGGCGACGCCCCCAACCACCTGCTGCGCGCCACGCTCCTCTCCGGAAGTTTCCCCGAGACCCTGGCCGCCCGCCTGCGCAAGCGCCCGGCCCCGCATGAGCTGGAGCCCCTGTGCCGCCGGGCGCGGGCCCTGGGCCTGCGGGCGGTGCTCCGGGAGCTGGCGCGCGCTGCCGCCGGGCATGCGGCCCAGGGGAGCCCCCCTGCCGCCGCCGTGGTCCGGCTGCTGGCCTCGGGCCTGGACCCCGAGGACCCCGCCCCGGCCAAGGCGTTCCAGTCCATGCTCTCCTCGGGCGGGGAGCAGGCCGCGCTGGCGGGCCTGGAGGGTCTGGCGCGCCTGGCCTGGCCCAAGGCTGGCCGGGCCCTGGCCCTGCTGCACGGCAAGTTCCCCGCATTGCGGCCGCGCCTGGCGGTGAAGGCCGCCACCCTGCCCCACGCGGCCCTCTGCTCCTGCCTTGCCGCACTGCCCGCCAACGAACGGCATGGCTTCCTGGCGCGCATATTCGCCGTGGCCGCCAGCCTCGACCCCGACGCCGTGCAGGCGCGCCTGGCCGAGGACAAGACCCTCGACCCCGCCGAGGCGAAATCCCTCGCGGCCTACGTGGCGGGCAGGAAGAAGGCCGCCCTCGCGGGCATCAAGCGCCGGACCATGCCCCCCTCTCCCGCGGGCCCCCTGGAAGCGGGCGCGCCGGGCCTCCTGGGGCGGCTGTTCAAGAAAAAGGAACAGACCTTCGCCGAGGCCGTGGAGGCCGCGCTCAGCCCCAAGGACCGCGACTTCCCCGGGGCCGAGTTCAGCGGCGCGTTGACCTCCCGCAGCCTCACGCGGCTTGGCCTGGCCGGTGCCTGGTTCAGCCGCGCGCAGTTCATCAAGGTCTCCTTCTCCGCAGTGGATTTCAGCCGCGCCACGTTCCAGCAGGCGGACTTCACGGGCTGCACCTTCACCAACTGCGTGTTCTCCGGGGCCATCCTCCTCTCGGCGGTGTTCGCGGAGTGCGAGTTCCGCAACTGCGACTTCACCGAGACCGCCTTGGAGGATTGCGCCTTCGACCAGGGACGCATGGAGCGTTCGTTCCTCTCCGGCGCGCTGCTCAAGTCGGTGAACTTCTCGGGATTCCGGATGGAGCACGTGAGCCTCAACCAATGCCAGCTCCAGGAGTGCGTGCTGACGAGCACGCGGATGGTCCACTGCGCCCTCTCCCACAGCCAGCTCCTGGGCTGCCGCATGGAGGGGGTGGAGCTTTCGGGGTTCTGTGCGGTCCGTTCGGCCCTGGTGCATACGGACATACGCTGCTCCTCGTGCAGCCACGCCACCTACGAGGACTGCTTTTTCCTGGGGTCCGACGCGGACGCCGGGGCCTTCGAGCTGGCCCGCCTCGCGCACCTGATGGTCGCGGCCGAGGCGCTGGAGGCCGCCCCGCCCGAGCCCCCGCTCCCCCTGGCTTCCGGGTTCGCCGCCGCCTGCGCGGATCTCTTTGCCCGGCGGCTCGACATCTCCCGGCAGGTGGCCGCGCTCCTGGCCAACAACCAGCGCCGCCTGGAGCTCTGCCTCAAGCGCATGGCCGGGGTGGACTGCTTCCGGCTGGTGCCCTACCTGCTGCACACGGACCTCATGGAGCAGCTTCTCGGCATCGAGGCCCCGCCCTGCCGCCTCGCCGGGTACACCCCCGGCCCCACGGCCATGGACATCGCCTCGCGGACCTTCAAGGGCTTCGCCCCCACCCCGCCCAAGGGCCAGCCCGTGCTCATCCAGGGGCTCTACGCCATGGGCTCCGTGGGCTCCGTGGCCCAGACCCGCTCCTCGGACGTGGACTACTGGGTCTGCTACGACCCGGCCACGACCAGCCCCGAGGCCCTGGCCGGGCTGCGCGCCAAGCTCGACGCCATCACCGCCTGGTCCATGGAAAACCACGGCCTGGAGGTCTATTTCTTCCTCATGAGCATGGACGACGTGCGCGCCAACGCCTTCGGGTTCAGCGACAAGGAGAGCTCCGGCTCGGCACAGGCCATCCTGCTCAAGGAGGAGTTCTACCGCACGGTGCTGCCCGTGGCGGGGATGCTCCCGGCCTGGTGGGCCGCCCCGGCGGGCTGCACGGCCAAGGCGGCGCGCGCCTGGCTCGGCGCGGCGCGGACCTTCCCGCGCCAGGGCCAGCCCCGCTTCGTGGACATGGGCCACCTCACGCCCATTCCCAGGGACGAATTCTTCGGCGCGTCCCTGTGGCAGATCGTCAAGGCCCTGCGCTCGCCGTACAAGTCGGTCATGAAGCTCGGCCTGCTGGAGAAGTACTCCTCCCACCCCGAGGGGCTCATGCTCGCCGACCGCATCAAGCGGGGGCTGCTGCTCGGCAGGCGGGCCGTGCAGGATGCCGACCCCTACGTGGCCCTGTTCCGCGAGCTGCGGGACTACTACCGCGAGGTCAAGGACGCGGACACCGTGCGCCTGCTCACCGAGGCCCTGCTGCTCAAGGCCAAGGTGGGCGAATACGATTTCCTCTTCGGCTTCCCGGCCGGGCAGGAGGAGTACAGCCTGCTGGAGTTCCTCTTCGGCCCGGGCAAGGCCACGGCGGCCCGCGTCAAGAACCTCGGCCAGCGCTGGTCGTTCGCCAAATCCATGCAGATCGGCTCCACGGTGAGCCGATTCATGACCGCCACGTACAAGCGCATCCAGGCGCGCCTGGGTGCGGACGCGGAAGGCGGCAAACGCCGCGTGCGCATCACCCCGGAAGACATGACCCGCCTGGGCAGGCAGATCGCCGCGAACTTCGCCGTGCGCCGCCACAAGATCATGCGCGTGCCGTTCCTGGGCGACCTCGGCTACCACGAGCTGCACTTCCTGGCCGAGAAGGCCCCGGGAAAGCCCACGATCTGGGCCGTGCAGGGCAAGGGCAAGGCCGAGGGCAAGCGGTCGGTGAAGCGGCTGGAGCCCATCTTCCGCGCGGCCACCCCGGCCACCCTGTTTGCCTGGCTGGTGGTCAACCGCCTCTTCAACCGCTCAACCCTCGTGGACGGCGAGGCCACCATCGCGCCGCTCTCCGCGCCGGACATCAAGAACTTTCTCGCACGGCTCCACGCGACCCTGCCCCACGGCGAGGTCTTCGAGCCGGAGCCGGACGCCTACCTCGACGACGAACGCGTGACCCGCGCCGTCATCCTGGTGAACCTCCTGGCTCCGGCGGACGCCAACAAGATCGTGAGCCTCGACGTGATCTACGCCACCAACTGGGGCGAGGTGTACTGCCAGCCGGGCCTGGGGCCGGACAAGCTCCTGCAAAAGGACACCCGCGCCTGGCTCGCCCGGGAGCTGGCGCACGACTGCACCCTGCCCAGGGAGGTTGCGGCGGTCTACCCCAAGCGCGCCCAGTGCCCGCGCCTGCGCGGGCTCTAGCCCTCGGTGATTCCCGAAGGCACCACGCATCCATTCGAAACCATATGAGATTGGTTGTTATCCGCGCCTTCCGGCGGCGCGTCAGTCCTTGACGGAAGCGGCCACCCAATCCAGGACAAGCGCGGGATTCACGGCCGAGGGGGAGAGGGAGAGGGCCTCCTGGGCGCGGGCCAGGGCGAGGTCGAGCCGCCGGAGCCCGGCGGCGTCGAAGAGCCGGGCCAAATCGTCGGCCACGGGGTCGCCCCCCTGCCCGGTGTGGCGGCCGGTCATGGCGTCGCGCTGGCGGGCCATGAGGTAGTTCACGAAATCAAGGGCAAAGGGCGCGGCGATCTTGGCCTGGGTCTGGTCGAACCAGCCGCGCCCGGTGCGCCAATATTCCACGAGGTGCCGGGCCAGATCCTGGGCCCCCTCCGGGGGCGGCCCCTCGCCCGGCCAGGCCAGGGTGAAGACCCAGCTGCGCGAGACCAGCGTCGGCAGGAGCCGCTCGCGCTGCGGGGTGAGCAGCACGAACACGTTGCCCGGCCTCGGTTCCTCCAGCGACTTGAGCAGCGCGTTGGAAACGTC
>JBFWJM010000005.1:0-27231 GCA_050253205.1 Desulfovibrionaceae bacterium | reverse complement strand
GTACGGCCAAACCTCTTTTTATTGCAAAGTCTTCTTTATCGCATCATAAGGTGATGGCAGTCCTTCTTCTTTCATATATTCCTTCAATCCATTAAGTTGATCAACTGTCGCATCTATAGTTGGTTCTCCACTGTTGATGTTGGTTATTTCTTCATCGGCAAGTTCTTCGATTATCCTTTCCGTCGACATTGGATTGATTCGTTTGTGAACCTGCCGGGCGATCTTATCGGGAGCAAAAAGGGCCATCAACCCCAGCGGGTCCACCGCGTTCACCGGGTCATCCAGGCAATACCCGTACAGGTCCGGGTCTCCGGCGGCGTAGCCCGGCGAGCCGATTGAGGGCTAAGCCCCACTGACCTCAGGAACCCTGCCTGCGGCTTCGTCGTTCATGTAGAATCATCCGCAGAACGCCCGCCAAGAGGCAGGTAAGGCCCAATGCCATCATGGCGAACAACACTTCAAGGGAGCCGCTGACCCAACCGGCGACCAGGCACAGCAGGCCAACAACCACGACACCAATCACCGCGAACTTTCTGGTCTGCGGATAACCATTTCTCTTATTTCCCATAGGGATCCTTCTCTTCTGGCCGAATCTGACCGCTTCTGATTCGCTGCTCACGCTCCGATTCCGTGTCGAATATGTCGATATATCCCTCTTCCACTGCCTTGCGTTTCCAAAGCTCGAAGTCTTCCCCCTCGTTCAACTCCGTGGGAGAGATCATGTCACCAAGCGGAGCGGTTAAAATCGTTGCTGTAGTCGCCCCCCATACTGGAATTTTCTTGGCTTGCTTCGCGACTTCCGTTCCAAAGGTAATCGCAGCTGAAGCTATGTCGCCGGGGGTGATTTCAAACAACCCCAGCGGGTCCACCGCGTTCACCGGGTCGTCCAAGCAGTATCCGTACAGGTCCGGGTCTCCGGCGGCGTAGCCCAGCGGGTCCATGGCCGTAAAGCGGCCCGTCAGCGGGTCGTAGTCCCGAAAGCCGAACCGCACCCAGCCCGTGTCCCGGGCGTGCAGTCCATCAGCGAAACCGATGGGCGCTCGGAAGGTGGGTTGGACTCGGTCAGATGTCTCCAACGGAACCACCTGAACTCGCCCCAATGCTTAATCGCTCCTGTCACTTTTCGTATTCTTCAATATGAGAACAGGGGCATACAAAACGAGAAGGCCAAACAGACAGTCGAGAGCCATCTCCTTCCAATTCCGGGCAATCGAAATATCATAGCCTGTCACAATGATAATCGCTGCTATGGTAAGCCACGCCAGCCTTCTTTGGGTAACTGTTGTCATTGTGTCTCCAAGTTCTGTATGCCCACTTTGGTTACTCCACCTTTTTGGGAGGGGGAGCTTCTTGGCGATGGTCCAGAGTTTCAGGAAGGTCGTCTTCACCGCCCCAGAAAATCTCTTCCAAAGTGCTCGTGAGCATGCCCGCTGCTCCACAAGCCATAAACCCGCCTGCCCCAAAGGCTGCGGCACCGCCAGGTCCTAGCGCGGAACCATATGCTGCTCCAGGGATGCCGCACTTGAGACCAGTTGACACGCCCCCTTTGATAATCCTGCCGCCCGGTCCATCCCAAAAGGATTCCAACCCCAGCGGATCAACCATATTCACCGGATCATCCAGGCAATACCCGTACAGGTCCGGGTCTCCGGCGGCGTAGCCCAGGGGGCCGATTGGGGTTATGGGACCGTGAAACGTCCTGTCAGCGGCCCTTCTACATCGTAGTCCCGGAAGCCGAACCGCACCCAGCCCGTGTCCCGGTCGTGCAGCCCCCCCGGCAAAGCCGGTGAGCATAACAGGACCGATCTAGAAGAATTTGAGTAATCCACTTTGAATTTTGCAATATCTACTCAGTTCGATGTAGAGCTATGTACGATCAATGCTAAGCTTTTCCATCTCATCATTGCATGGCTATTCTCGATCATCTTGTGAACAACTCGAATCTCTGTGCTTTTTTTTCATGCAATCATCACAGTAAGAATTGCTCCCGTATCCTAGAAAAGCCATTGCAAATCCGATAAAACCAAACAGCGATGCAACAACATAGCGACCGCAATGAGCATTTTTAACGATACACACCACTGTCGATACACCTAAAATGAGCAGCAATACAATGCCTGACAACTGAGCCTTCGTGTAATACTTCATACCACAATTGCGGCATCTCATGATCCCACCTCCCACCCTTGGCATCATCGCCCTATCGGATGTTTTGGTTTCGTTACTTCCTCGTCCGTATCCCCGTACAAGTATTCCTGGACAGACTCACGTACTGTCCCGCCGAACAGCCCGGCAGTTCCGCCCGCCCAAGCTCCGAGAGCCACTCCGGGCACTCCCCCAAGTGCACCTGTTATTGCTCCCCCAGCCATGCCCTCCAAGGTACTTGTAAGTAAACGCCCACCGGGTGTATCGGTGGGAATCATGCCCATAAGTCCATTTGGATCCACCGCGTTCACCGGATCGTCCAGGCAGTAGCCGTACAGGTCCGGGTCTCCGGCGGCGTAGCCCAGCGGGTCCATGGCCGTGAAGCGGCCCGTCAGCGGGTCGTAGTCCCGAAAGCCGAACCGCACCCAGCCCGTGTCCCGGTCGTGCAGCCCCCCGGCAAAGCCAAGAGGCATGCCGAGCCCCGGGTTGCTCTCTTCCTGGATGCGTCCGAATGCGTCATACACTATTTCCGATATCATGTCTCCGGACTCACCCGCAACCGCGCGCAGGGAGCCCACCTGGTCGTAGTGCAGGGAGTACGGCTCCCCGGCCAGCACCAGCCCCACAGGCAGGCGGGAGCCCCGGGCATAGCGAAACTCCATGGCTCCGCGCGGGGTCCAGGCCCGGGCCAGGCGCACGAGGTCATGCCATTCGTACCGCGCGGCGAGCTGCCCGTCCACATACTTGGCGCTGCGTCTGCCCTGGCCGTCGTGCTCGTATTCGATGCTCCTGCTTCCTCGCGGCGAGTTGCGCTCCACCGAGAGCAGCCGCCCATCCGCCGCGTAGCGGTAGCGTTCGCTCTCGCCGCCCTGCCGCTCCCAATACATGCGGTGGCCCTGCTCGTCATGCAGGACCATGGAATTGCCGATGCCCACGAGGCGCGCGCCGCGCCCCTCGCCCTGATAGTGGAGCCGCTGCACATGGAACTGCGGCTCCAGGAGCTGCGCCTCCACCCGGCGGCCCAGGTGATCGTAGATGTACCGTTCGGTTTCCGCGCAGTTCAGGGTGACGGCCGCGAGCCTGCCCGCCGTGTCGTACTGGTAGGCATACTCCCGAGCCAGCCCGCCAGTGGCCCGCTCGCTCTTGGTGACGACTCATCCGCGCCCGTCCCGAGTCATGCGCAGGGTGAAGGGTGTGTCGGTGTGCTGATGCATGGTCTTTTCTCCCTTGGTTCATGTTATTGGCCGCTCCCCTGATCGGATAGTCCGGTGACCCCGGTGAACTGGTGACCAGGTGATCCGGTGACCCGCCGCCACACAAGGCGACGGCCCGCCGGATCAAGAGAACGACATGATTCGGGAGAACATACACCCGGTTTTCCGGCCCGGATGAAAATGGAAGGCGAATGGGAAGTAAAAGGACGGAATTACCCCATTGACAGGGTTATGAACGCGGAAAAAAGCGGCCCTGCGCGGGCAGCAATTCATGACGCGACCAGTTCCTGGCCCATCACCTTGCGGGCCGCTCAAAAGTGGTGGGATGCGCGGCGCAAGAATGCGCCGGGGCCGACGTGGCCCTGCGCGGGCGGCGGCCCTGCGCGAGCGGCGGCCCTGCGCGGGCGGCGATTTATGATGCCCCTGTCACCTGAAACCAGTTCAAGTGGGCGGCGATCTTATTGCCCCGCCCCGGCTGTTCCGGGGTGATGAAATGCAAGACGCAAGAGCGGTTCAGGCACGACGTGGCCCTGCGCGGGCGGCGGTCCTGCGCGAGCGGCGGCCCTGGGCGGGCGGCGGCCCTGCGCGGGCGGCGATTTATGATGCACCCTGCCGCCCGAGAGCAATGCACGCGGGCCGCTCAAAAGGGATGGGATGCCAGGCGCGGGGAGTGAGGCAGGCACGACGTGGCCCTGCGCGGGCGGCGATTTATGATGCGCCCTGTCGCCCGAGAGCAATGCACGCGGGCCGCTCAAAAGGGATGGGATGCCAGGCGCGAGCGAGAAGCCACCCCGAAGTGGACTCTTCTGTCCACGAGGGGCTGGTTCGCAGCCTCGCAACGCCGCAGACCGCCCCTTTTCAGCGGCCCGCCCGTTTAGTCTTCGATCTTGGGATCCTTCCCCTCAAACACCTTGTTCATGGTGCGCACGGCGCACATCTTGCCGCACATGGAGCAGGAGTCCTCGTGCTCGGGCTTGCTGGAGTCGCGGTAGAGCTTGGGCTTCACCGGGTCCATGGCCAGCTCGAACATCTTGCACCAGTCGAGCCCCGCGCGGGCGCGGCTCATGTCGTCGTCCCAGTCCCTCGCGCCGGGCAGCCCCTTGGCCACGTCCGCCGCGTGGGCCGCGATGCGCGCGGCGATGATGCCCTCCTTCATGTCCTCCAGGGTGGGCAGGCGCAGGTGCTCGGCCGGGGTCACGTAGCAGAGGAAGTCCGCGCCGCTCATGGCGGCGATGGCCCCGCCGATGGCCGAGGTGATGTGGTCGTACCCGGGGGCCACGTCCGTGACCAGCGGGCCGAGCACATAGAACGGCGCACCATGGCACAGCCGCTTCTCCAGCATCATGTTCCCCGCGATCTCGTTCATGGCCATGTGGCCCGGGCCCTCGATCATGACCTGGACGTTGCGCTCCCAGGCGCGCTTGGTGAGCCCGCCGAGCTCGATGAGCTCCTCCACCTGCGCCGCGTCGGTTGCGTCGTGCAGGCAGCCGGGGCGGCAGCCATCGCCCAGCGAGAGGGTCACGTCGTGCTCCTCGCAGAGCTCCAGCAGGCGGTCGTAATGCTCGAAGAAGGGGTTCTCGTTGTCCGTGAGCTTCATCCAGGCAAAGAGCAGCGAGCCACCCCGCGAGACGATGCGCGTGATGCGCTCGTCCTTTTGCACGCGCTCGGCCGCGCGGCGGTTCAGGCCCGCATGGATGGTCAGAAAGTCCACGCCGTCGAGGATGTGGCGCTCCACCACCTGGAAAAATTCGTCCACGGTAATGTCGGCCAGGTCCTTTTCCAGGTGGCCGATGGCGTCATACATGGGCACGGTGCCGATCATGGCCGGGCTCATTTCCACAAGCTTCGTGCGAAACTCCTGCGTCTTGCCAAAGCAGGAGAGGTCCATGATGGCCTCCGCCCCGAGGGAGAGCGCGTGGCGGACCTTGTCCATTTCCAGGTCCATGTCCTGGGCATCCTTGGAGATGCCGAGGTTGACGTTGATCTTGGTGCGCAGACCATCGCCCACGCCCTCGGGATTCAGGGAGGCGTGGTGCTTGTTGCAGGGGATGATGACACGCCCGGCGGCCATCTTCTGGGCGAGGTCCTCGACCCGGATCCGTTCCTTGGCGGCCACGGTGCGCATGGCCTCGGTGACGATGCCCTTGCGGGCGGCGTCCATCTGCGTCGTGTACGACATGTATTCTCCCGCGTTTGCAAATGGCGGCACCCCCCAGGTGCCGCCGATGACATGGCCCGCCTCGGCGGGCAAGAGGGAAACCATTCCCGCTCAAGGCGTTTCTGTCAAGACCGTTTCGCCCGCAAGCCTTGACACCACGCCCTTCGCGGACCATATCCGCCCCATGACGCAGGCGAAACAAAAACGCAGGAAACGCCGCCGCTGGCCGCCCAACCCGCCCAGGACCCTCTCGGCCAGGCGGTACGTGCGCGTGCCCACGCAGCGCATCGCCCTGTTCCGCTTCCTGCTGGAGGCCTGCGACAACCTGGCGCTGTTCACCGTGGCGGACAGGCGCTCGGGCGCGCTCCTGCTGCGTTATTCGCCGGACCAGGAGCGCGAGGTGGACGAATTCCTGGCCCAGGCGGCGGCGCTCACCGGGGTGGAACCCATCTGGACCCCGCCCAAGGCATGAACACGGGAGCCGCCCCAGAAGCGACTCAAAGATCGACTCAAAGATCGACTCAAGGAACGACTCAAGGAACGACTTCAGGAGCCGCTCGGGGCGCAACGCCAGGGCCAAATCAAGGATTCCGCTGAGCTGAAGGGACCCAGCGAAGCATAGCTCCCGCCGTCCGTCTGCTCCTCCGGGTGCCCGCCCCAGCGCCCCTTCACGAACATCCGCCCTGGCCGCGCTGCACGGCCCTGCTGGCCTGTTGGCGCTGTCGGCACGGCGCAGCCCACGATAAAGCCCCCTCCGGAGAGGGGGCCTCACATTTTCGTCGTCAATGGTGTACGGGCCTAGAGCAGGTGCCCCGCGCCCACGAAGTTGAGCAGCCAGTGCTCCACCTCCGGCATGTACCAGGTGGCGATGAGCCCGGTGATGGACATGACGATGGTGTACGGCAACGCCAGGACCACCATGCGCCCGTAGGACAGGCGGATCACCGGGGCCAGGGCGCTGGTGAGCAGGAACAGGAACGCGGCCTGGCCGTTTGGCGTGGCCACGGAGGGGATGTTCGTGCCCGTGTTGATGGCCACGGCGAGCGCGCTGAACTGCTCCATGGCCGGGATGATCATCTCGCGGGAGGCGGCGGGCAGCAGCGCCAGGGCCTCGGCGGAGCGGTCCACGTGCGGGTCGGTGAGGATGGCCATGAGCACTTCCTTGCTCATCTTCGCGCCCTCCCACATGACCTCGCCCACGCCGGGCACGGTGCCCAGCCAGTTGATGAAGTGGAGCTTGGTCTCGTTGATGTACACGGTGGCCACGAACACGTTGTCCGAGATCATGGAGAGGATGCCGTTGGCCCCGTAGTAGGCCACGAGCTGGTGGCGGCCCTCCATGCCGAGCACGTACTCGATGATGCCCTTGAAGAGGTGCTGGTCGTGGATCACGGCCACGATGGAGAAGAAGACCACGAGCAGGGCGGTGAAGGGCAGGGCCTCCTCGAAGGCCTTGCCGATCTGGTGCTCCTCGGTAACGCCGCACAGCGCGGTGAGCAGCACGATGACGGAGAGGCCGATGATGCCCACGGCCGCGAGGTGGAAACCGAGCGCCACAACGAGCCAGACGGCCGTGCAGGCCTGGATGATGAGCTTGGCCTTGCCCGAGGCGCCCAAGGCGGCGTCCTTCTTGGCGGCCTCCTCCATGAGCACGGAGCGCACGTTGCCCGGCATCTGGTAGCCGTAGGTGAAGAGCTTGAACTTTTCCACCAGGGCGCAGGTCACTAGGCCCATGACGAGCACGGGCAGGGAGATGGGCGCGACCTTGATGAAGAAGTCGGGGAAGTGCCAGCCCATCTTCGCGCCGATGAGCAGGTTTTGCGGCTCGCCAACGAGGGTGCACACGCCGCCGAGCGCCGTGCCCACGGCCGCGTGCATCATGAGGTTGCGCAGAAAGCCCCGGAACTGGAGCAGGTCGTCGCGGGCCATGTCCTTGACGGCGTCGTCGTTCATCAGGTTGTGGCCGCCGGCGTTGCCCGCCTGGGAGGCGAAGCGGTGGTAGACGTTGTAGAATCCGTAGGCCACGGCGATGACCACTGCGGTGACGGTGAGCGCGTCGAGGAAGGCGGAGAGGAACGCTCCGGCAAAGGAGAAGAGCAGGGAGATGATGATCTTGGAGCGGACCTTGGTGAGGATCTTCGTGAAGGTGTACTGGAGCAGTTCCTTCATGAAGTGGATGCCCGCCACCATGAAGATCAGCAGCAGGATGACCTCGAAGTTGTTCAGGGCCTCCTCGTACACGGTCTCCGGCTGCGTCAGGCCGATGATCACGGCCTCCATGGCCAGCAGGCCGCCTGCGGGCAGCGGGTAGCATTTGAGGGCCATGGCCAGGGTGAAGATGAACTGGCCGATGAGAATCCAGCCGGTGATGAACGGGCCGACCGTGAGCATGAGTATCGGGTTGGCCACGAGGAAGCCGATGATGGTCAGCTTGTACCAGTTCGGCGCGTTGCCGAGCAGGTTGCGCTGCAATGCTTGCGAGATGGTTTTGGGCACTGAAGTGTCTCCTGTGTCTTACCGTATCAATAGTGTCTTCAGGACGGCGGCCCCGGCGGACCCTGCGAGGGCTGGGCGCTGGCGTCTCCAGCAGAGGCCATAAACCGTTTGTACTATCTTGGCAAGCAAATTAGCGTGTTATGCCCGTCAGTCAACGGCTCCCGCCGATTCGTCCCGCATCGTCAACCACCCGGGAGAGCGCATTTTCGTTGCACCGCGCAACGCGACCTCTTCACCCAATCGCCACCCCCCCGCCATCCGCCCGACACCCCCGGGGCCCGGTTTTCGGGCAGTGTTTCGTCAGGGTCATCCACGCAACCAACCGTGACCACACTCCTCCGGCAGGGCGACGGGCAACCGTCGCCCTTGTCCGTTGCGGGCGGAAAACAGGTGACGAATCCACGCCGAGCTTGCCAAAACGCCGGGTTTGTGCTTCCCATCCGCCCATGCGCACACGGATTTTCCTCCCGCCCGTCCTCCGGCCCACAGGCGGCACCGCCGTGCTGCTCCAGATCGCCCGCGTGCTCGGCGAGGCAGGGCGCGACGTGCGCCTCGTGCCGCGCGAGGAGTGCGGCTGGATTCCGGACAACGTCCGCCGGGCCGCGCCCGTGCTCGCCTGGGACGAAATGGCCCTGGGCGAGGGCGATCTCTGGCTCGTGCCCGAGGGCTGGGTCAACGCCCTGGCACCGGGGCTCACCAGCGGGGCGCGCTGCGTCTGCTACGTGCAGAACTGGGCCTACCTCTTCTCCGCCCTGCCCGAAGGCGTCACCTGGCACCAGCTGGCCGTGGAGTTCCTGGCTGTTTCCGACCCGGTGGCCCGGTTCATCCGGCAGACCACGGGCCGCGAGCCCCTGGTGCTGCGCCCGGGCATCGACCGCGAACGGTTCCTGCCCCCGGCCAAGAAGCCCGGCGGGCCCGTGCGCGTGGCCTACATGCCGCGCAAGAACAAGGCCCTGGCCCGCCAGGTCATGGACATCTTCGCCTCCCGCAACCCGGCCAGCGAGCCCGTCTTCCTGCCCGTGGAGGGCCAGGACGCGGACGGCGTGGCCAGGCTGCTGCGAGAGGCCCACGTCTTCCTGGCCACGGGCTACCCCGAGGGCTGCCCCCTGCCGCCGCTGGAGGCCCTGGCCTGCGGCTGCCTGTGCGTGGGCTTCGCGGGCTTCGGCGGGTGGGACTACATGCGCCAGGCCCAGGCCGCCCCGCGCACCCGCCCCTGGATCGACCTGCGCGAGGTTCCCTGGGAGGGCAACGGATTCTGGTGCGCCGACGCGGACGTGCTCGACGCGGCCCTGTGCCTGGAGGAGGCCATGGCCCTGCTGCGCCAGGACGGCGCGCCCCTGCACAACATCCTGGCCAATGCCCGGGCCACGGCCGACGCCTACTCCGAGGAAGAGCAGCGCCGGGCCATCCTCGCCGTGTGGGACGCGCTGGGGGGCTGAGCCGTGCGCGAATCGCTCCACGCGCTCAAGGACCTCGGCCTCTCGGCGGCCGCGCGCGCCGCGCTGAACGAGCAGTGCCGCGCCTATGGCACGGTGACGGACCTCACCGTGGACACCCGCTCCAAGACGCTGCGCGTGGCCCTGCTGCTGCTGGGCGAGGCCGAGGCCGTGGAGCTCACCCTGGAGCGCTACGAGGTGCTGCGCGTGGAGCGCGGCGCGCTGCTGCGCCTGGGCCCGGTGCGCTGCCCGCGCCCCTGGGTGGAGCGCCTGGCCAACGACCTGGCCGACAGGCTCCTGGACGACCGCTGCTGGCCCCTGGACCACCCGGCCCTGGCCAGGCTGGCCCACGCCCTGCTCTGACGCGACACCGGGCTCCCGCGCCCGGAGGGCTTGCCACCAGCGCCGTCCTGCGGTACCGCTGACCCGCCATGTCCAAGAAGAAGAAACCCCGCCCCCTGCCCGAGACCCTGGGCCTGCCCCGCGTGGGCGTGGATTCCCACGCGCACCTCGACCTCGACGACTTCCCCCCGGAGGAACTCGACGAACTCCTGCGCCAGGCGAGCCGCGCGGGCGTCGGCGCTGTGGGCAACGTATTCCTGGGGCCGGACGCCTACGACGCCGCGCACGAGCGCCTGGCCGCCGGGGGCGAGGGCTGGCCGGAGCTGTTCTTCCTGCTGGCCGTGCACCCCAACAACACCGGAGACTGCGACGCCGGGACCATGGAGCGCATGCGCGCCCGGTTCCAGGCGGACCCCCGCCTCAGGGCCGTGGGCGAAACCGGGCTCGACTACTACTGGAAGCGCGTGCCCGAGGCCGTGCAGCAGGAGGCCTTCCGCCAGCACCTCGACCTGGCGCGCGGGCTCGGCCTGCCCGTGGTCATCCACTCGCGCGACGCGGACCCGGACACCCTCGCCGTGCTGGAGGCCGAGGGCTTTGCCGGGCTGCCCGTGCTCTGGCACTGCTTCGGCGCGGGGCCGGAGTTCGCCGAGCGGCTGCTGGCCAACGGCTGGCACCTCTCCATCCCCGGCCCGGTGACCTACAAGGGCAACGACGCCCTGGCCGAGGCCGTGAGGATCATCCCCCTGGAGCGGCTGCTGGTGGAGACGGACTGCCCCTTCCTCACGCCCGAGCCCTGGCGCGGCAAGCGCAACCACCCGGCCCTGGCGGCCTTCACCGCCGCCAAGGTGGCGGAGATCAAGGGCCTGGACCCGGCCGAGGTCTGGCGTGCGGCGGGCGAGAACGCCCGGGCCTTCTTCGGCCTGCCGAAAACAACCTAAAGAGATCTCCGCTCCCGCCGATAAAGTCCTTGCGGCAGGTTCCAGAAGGAGCCCCGCGAGGACCACATGCGCATCGACGGCAGCACGCTGAATCCCTTCTGGGCGCAGAGGCTCGAAAGCAGGCAGGACAACACGACCGTTCCCGGCGTGCCGACCCTCGGGAAGGACGAATCCGGCCCGCAATTCATTGCCAACAACGAATCCCAGGGCGCGGCCAGCGCCGCCGCCGAGCTGCTCGCCTCCTCCGGCTCCTCCGCTTCCGTCACCAGGCTGGCGCAGGAGATGAGCTCCCTGGAGAGCTCCCAGGACGCCTTCGCCCTGGAGATGACGCGCCGCCTCTCTGGCCTCACCGACGCCGAAGGCGAGGAAAAGGACCCCACCGCCCTGGTCGGCGCGCTCAATGGCGCCGTCTCCTTCATTCGCCAGCAGCACGGCGACGACGCGGCCACGGCCTCCATGGCCATGATCCTGGGCTCCACCGGGGGCCGGGCCAGCGAGGATTCGCTGGGCAATGGCCTGGTCAAGGTGCTCCAGTTCGTGGACGACACCTACGGCTACGAGGCGGGCGACAGGGCCCTGGTCAAGTTCAACGGCGAGCTGAACCGCGAGCTGAACGGCTTCTTCGAGAACGGCCTCTCCGAAAAGTTCCTGGTGGCGGACGACGTGGACGCCACCTCCATCGCCATGAGCGCGGTGAAGAACCGCTACGCCAGACGGGCGGCGGAGTCCGCCGACGACGACGGCGAAGCCAAGACCGCCAACGAGGCGCTTTTGGAGGAATTGGCCCGCGAGATGGAACAGGCCACCAACCCCGAGGAACTGGCCAAGCGCAAGATGGAGCAGGCCCAGCAGGCGTATGGCTTCATCGCCTCGCCCGAGCCGCAGTTCCTTTCCGCTTCGGTCTGACCAGGCCGGACCAGGCCCGGCCCGCTCATCACGTCCCAGCGCCGCGCCCTCGCCCTCGTCCATACCAGCGCCTCATTCGGCGACGCAGCCCGCCTCCGGCGGGTTTTTTCGTGCCCGGGCTACGCGCCCCCGGCGGGCGAGGCAGGGAGGAACACCGTCACCGTGGTCCGGCCGGGCTCCGAGGTGTCGAGGTCGATGGTTCCGCCGTGGGCCTCCACGGAGAGCCGGGCGGAATAGCTCCCGAGCCCCTTGCCCCCGGCCTTGCGGCTGGAGACGTACTTGCGGAACAAGCGCCCGCGAACCTCCTGGGGCACCTCGCCCGGGTTGGTGATGACCACCCGCACGCCGCCGCCGACCGCCTCGGCCTCCACGGCCACGCCGCCTCCGGGCAGGGCCGCCTCGCAGGCGTTCTTCACGAGGTTGAGGAAGGCCCCTTCCAGCAGGGCTGCGTCCGCCGCCACGGCGAGGCCTTCCGGGCAGCGCACGACGACGCCCCCGCCCCCGGCGATGTTCCTTGCGGCGAGGTCCGAGGCCACGCGCCCCAGCAGCGGAGCCAGGGGGACCGTCGCTGTTTCCGGCACGTAGTCGCCCTGCTCCAGGCGGTGCAGGCTCAGGGTCGAGCGGATGAGCGCGAGCATGCGGTCCACGCTCTCGCGGATGAGCGCCACCAGCCGCCGTTGCTCGTCCGAGAGGCCCGGGCTCGCGTCCAGCAGTTGCGCCAGCCCCACCACAGGCACCAGCGGGGATTGCAGGTCGTGGCTGATGACGGCCTCGGCCGCCTCGCGGAAGTGCAGGCTCTCGGCCAGGCGCTCGCGCTCCAGCTCCAACTGCCCGCGCAGCACGTCGCCCACCATGATCAAAAACGAGAACGCCGACCAGACCAGCACGGCCATGGACGCCAGCAGGTAGAGCTGGGCACCCTGCCCGCCCCAGATGGCCTCGGGCTGGCCCGCCAGGGTCATGGAGTCGGCCATTTTGGCCACGGAGGCCACCACATAGGCCAGGTGCCCGGCCACGAGCAGGCGGCTGCCCATGCCCCGGATCGTGGAACGCCAGACCGTCCATGCCTCGACCAGCGAATACGAGGTCAGTGCCGCGCCCATGAACATCACGCGCCTGCGGATGCAGGGGTCGTACTCCGAAAACCAGATCAGCCACGCGCAGCCCACGAGCACCACCAGGCCGTTGCCCGCCCACTGCCAGGGGCTGAAGCCCGGCCGCCCCGTGAACAGGCGCACCCCGTGGAGCTTGAGGGCCATGCCCGCGAGAAAGAAGGCGTTGGCCACGACGATGGACAGGAAATCCGGCAGGATGCCGCGCAGGCCGAGCAGCGCGAGCCCCGGAAAGAGCAGACCGAACCCCACGGCCCACCAGCGCGCCCCGGGCAGGGGGTGGCGGCCCGGCACGGCCAGGAACATGATGCCCGCGGCAACGGCGGTGGCCAGAGAGCCGCCCGCGAGGAGGGTCGGGATGTCGAACATGGGTCTCGGGTTGGCGACCGGGAGGCGGGGCGACTCCGCTGACGGTCGATTTCAGGCGAGACTAGGCGCTTTGGCCGCCATGTTCAAGAGACATCGGCGGCGGGCCCCGGGGAAAATCCCTGGTGCATCAAGCTCGGCGCAGCCGCCAGAAGTTGAGCGCCGGGGTCAGCACCGCGGAGGTGAGGAAGGCCAGGGACTGGCCCGCGGTGTTGGCCAGCAGCAGGGAAACCACGAACACGCCCAGAAAATACATCCAGCCCCGGCGGTCGTTCGGGTAGAACAGGGCGATGGGCGAGACGATCCCGAGCAGGACGCCCACGAGCATGCGGTCGGGCAATTTGCGCTTGAGTATGAAAATGAGGGCGATGGACAGGAAAAACGCCGCCACCACCACCATTTCCCCAAAACCGAATCCAGACATCCATGCCTCCTTGCGGCGCGTGGCCCGCGTGCTTCAGGTTGCGTCCCGGTCCGGTGTACCCCCTGCGGCAGCGGGAGGCAAATGCCGGAGCGGGCGCGGCGGAGGCAAGGCGCGAGCAACGAGCGGCGACGCAGCGCATCGGGGCATACGTGCGGAGGTGCCACGTGCTCCCCGCGCAGAATAAACCCTCAGGCTGGGCTCACTACTCCTGAAAGCACACCGCGAGCGGAACCGCGCCCCTGTGAGGGGCGGGCGCGGCGGAGGCAAGGCGCGAGCGGCGAGCGGCGACGCAGCGTATCGAGACATACGTGAGGAGCCGCGCGCCGCGAAGCAACGCCGCCTCCGCCGATGCCCGCCCCTCACAGAAGGGAGGCCTGGGTGGTGCTCCCGAACCCGAGGGCCCTGTAGATGGCGGGCATGTCGAGGCTGCCGCGCACCACGCTGGCCAGGTGGTCCAGGGCGGACTCGATGGAGTAGCTCGCCTGGGGTGCGGCCAGGGCGGGCCAGCCCCGGGCGGTGCGCAGGTCGTCGATGAACCAGCGGCGGAAGCCGTCCTCGTCGAAGAGGCCGTGCAGGTAGGTTCCCCAGATGCGGCCCGAGGCCAGGCCGAAGCCCAGGGGGGCTCCACCCTGCGTGGTGATGGCGGGCAGGGCCTCCTCCGAGAGGGGGGTGGTGACGCCGTGGTGGATCTCGTACCCGGAGACGGCCTCCCCGGAGGCGAGGTGCGTGCCTGTGGAGCGGGCCAGGGTCTTCTCGGCGGCCATGGTGGTGCGCAGGGGCAGCAGGCCGAAGCCGTCCACCCGGCCGAGGCTGGTTTCCAGGCCCAGGGGGTCGTCGATCTCCGCGCCGAGCATCTGGAACCCGCCGCAGATGCCCACGATTCGGGTCTTCTCCGGCAGGCCGCGCAGGGCGGCGGCCATGCCCTGGCCCTTGAGGGCCTTCATGTCGGCCACGGTGTTCTTGCTGCCCGGGAGGATCACGGCGTCGGGCTCGCCCAGGTCGTGGGGCGAGGCCACCACGCGCAGGGAGACGTCCGGCTCCACGGCCAGGGCGTCCAGGTCGTTGAAGTTGGAGATGTGCCCGAGGTCGATGACGGCGATGTCCACCCTGGCGCCGGGCCCGGCGTCGTCCCTGTCCATGCCCGGAAGCAGCCCCGCCTTGAAGGAGACGGAATCCTCCTCGGGCAGGCCGAGGTTGTGGATGTACGGCACGGTGCCGAGCACGGGCTTGCCCGTGTAGCCGTAGGTGGCGGAGATGGCCGGGTCGAGCAGGCTGGCGTCGCCCCGGAAGCGGTTGAGCACGAAGCCGCAGACGCGCTCGCGCTCGGCCTTCTCCAGCAGCTCCATGGTGCCCACCAGGGAGGCGAAGACCCCGCCCCGGTCGATGTCGCCCACCAGGACCACCCGGGCGTCGGCGTATTCGGCCATGGCCATGTTCACGATGTCGTGGTGCTTGAGGTTGATCTCCGCCGGGCTGCCCGCGCCCTCGATGACCATGACCTCGTGCTCGGCGGCGAGGGAGTCGTACGCCTGGCGGACCTTCTCGAAGGCCCGGGGCTTGAAGCCCACGTACTCGCGCACGTTCATGTTGCCCACGGGGCGGCCCAGGAGCACCACCTGGGAGCCGGTGTCGGACCCGGGCTTGAGCAGCACGGGGTTCATGCGCACGTCGGGCTCCAGGCGGCAGGCCATGGCCTGGGTCACCTGGGCGCGGCCCATCTCCTCCCCGCGCCGGGTGACGAAGGAGTTGTTGGACATGTTCTGGGCCTTGAACGGGGCCACGCTGTGGCCGTCCTGGAGCAGGATCCGGCACAGGGCCGCCGCGAGCACGGACTTGCCCGCGTTGGAGCTGGTGCCCTGGAGCATGAGCGCGGGCTTCTTGGGCTTCTTCAGCACCACCGGAGCCTTGCGCACGCCGTAGAAGGTCTCCATGGCCTCCACCAGGCGGCGGTTCTCCTCGGCCGTGCGCACGGCCACGCGGAAGTAGGTCTCGTCGAGCCCCCGGAAGTTGTCGCAGCGGCGGATGGCGATGCGCGAGGCGAGCAGCCGCTCGGCCAGGGGCCGGGCGGAGTCGCCCAGGCGGTCCGTCCGGCAGAGCAGGAAATTGGCCTCGGAAGGGAACACCCGCAGCCCCGGCAGCCAGCCCAGGGCGGCGGCCAGCTCCTCGCGCAGCTCGCGCGTGCGCGCCCGGGCGGCGGCCTGGTAGCCGAGGTCGCGCAGTGCGCGCGCGCCCACGCGCTGGGCAGCCGCGTTCACGGACCAGGCGGGCAGGAGCTTCTTCATCTGGTGGACCGTCTCGGGCGCGGCAAAGGCAAGGCCCAGGCGCAGGCCGGGGATGGCGTAGAACTTGGTCAGGGAGAGGATGACCGTGACGTTGTCCGGCCGGGCGCGGGCCAATCGATCGAGCCCGGGGGCGAAGTCCGCGAAGCTCTCGTCCACCAGGAAGCGGCAGTGGGGGTGGTCCGCCGCCAGGCGGCAGACGGCCCCGGCGTCGAGCCCCGCGCCCGTGGGGTTGTTGGGCTGGCAGAGGTAGACCAGGGCGGGCTGGTCCAGGTGCGCGGCCAGGGCGGCCACGGCCGCGCCGTCGAGCCGGAAGTCGCCGGCGGGGTCGAGCGGTGCGAACACGCACTCCAGCCCGGCCGTCTCGGCC
Source organism: Desulfovibrionaceae bacterium (assembly GCA_050253205.1). GTDB lineage: Bacteria > Desulfobacterota > Desulfovibrionia > Desulfovibrionales > Desulfovibrionaceae > JAHJKV01. The sequence continues at coordinate 11,045 of JBFWJM010000005.1, read as the reverse complement.
AGCCGTTCGTAGTCCACGTAGCTCGGCACGGGAATCACCGCGCGGCGCGCGCCCTCGAAGCGCACTCCGGCCAGGGTGGCGGCCCAGAGCAGCTCGCTGGCCCCGTTGCCCGCCATGACCTGGTTGGGCCAGACCTTGTACAGCTCGCAGGCGGCCAGGCAGAGGTCCGCGGCATCGGGGTCGGGGTAGTGGGCGGCGTCCTCGGCGGCGGCGGCCAGCTCCTGCGGGAGCCAGGCGGGCGGGCCGATGGGGCACATGGAGGCGGAAAAGTCGAGCAGTTCGGAGGGGCGGCACCCGGCGCGCTCGGCCAGGGCACGCAGGTGCCCGCCGTGGGCGAAGCGGCTCTCGTCGGCGGGGTCGGGCGAACCGCAGAGGGATGACTTCATGTGCGTCTCAATCGCTCTCCGGCCCCTGGCCGGGGGCCGCTTGGGTTTGGCCCGGCGCGGCGGGCGCGCCGCTCACGGCCCTGGCGTGGAAGCGGCAGGTGTCGTCCTGCCACCAGAGAAAGCCGCGCACGGCGTCCGCGTACCAGTGGGCCACGTGGGACTTGGCGTCCGAGGTCCAGAGACGGCGCTGGCGCTGGTCGAAGGCCGGGTCCGCGCAACCGGGCCCGCCCTCCGCGCTCCCGGGCGTGAGCAGCGTGCAGCATTCGTCCACCGTGGGCAGCCTCCATCCCTCCCGACCTGCATACCGGGTTTCGTTGAGCTTTTCCACGTATTGTTGGGCCTCGTCCAGGGTCAGGGCGTAGGGGCTGCCGGAGCGCTGCCAGAAGAGCCCGGTGGCCTTGTCGAGCAGGGTGCCGTCCGCGCCGGGCAGCAGCTCGAAGGGCCCGCGCGGCCCCGGCCGGGGCTCGAAGCGCTCGTTCAGGCCGAAGACCTCGCGCGCATGGGCCGGGGGCACCCTGCGGCCCACGGTTCCAGGCCGGGGGCGGCGGGCCGAGGCCAAATACCCGGCCGGATTCCCGGCCAAATCAACTTCCAGCTCGGCATCCAGCTCAAGAGCGCAGGCCTCGGCCCTGGCGCGCCGCCAGTGCCCGGCCAGGGCACCGAGCTCCTCGGCCAGCTCCGCCGCGCCCTGGTGGCGGCGGGCCGGGTCCGGGTGCAGGGCCCGCTCCAGCAGGTCGTCGAAGCGCCCGTCCAGGCCGGGGTTCACCGTGGAGGCCCGGCGGCGCGCGCCCGCCTCGTCCTCCGGGAGCAGCCCCGTGAGCATGCGAAACAGCGTGACCCCCACGGAAAAGACGTCGGAGCGCTCGTCCGCCGCGTCGGCGTCGGCCTCCTGCTCGGGCGCGGTGTAATACGGCGAGCCCACCACCATGCCCCGGGGCCGCTTCTCGGGTTCGCCCCGCAGGCGCGAGAGCCCCAGGTCGATGAGCTTCACGCGCTCGTCGTCGTCCAGCAGCACGTTGAAGGGCTTCACGTCGCGGTGGACGAGCCCGGCCCAGTGCAGCCGGGCCAGCCCCTCGGCCATCTGCCCGGCGATGGCCAGCGCGTCCGCCACGGGCAGCACCCGCGAGGGGCGCACGGGGTCGTAGTCCTCGCCCATGAGCTGCCCGAGGCTCAGGCAGTAGTATTCCATGGTGAAGAAGGGCACCCGCCCCAGGCCCACCACCTCGGCCTCGTCCACGTCGAGGATGGAGGCCACGTGCGGGTGGCGCACGGAGGCCATGGCCACGGCCTCGCGCAGGAAGAACTCGCGCGCGCCGTCCAGGCCCATGGTGCCGAGCAGGATGTCCGCCGGGCGGCAGAGCTTGAGCGCCACGATGCGCCCGGTGACGGGCATGGCCGCCTTGTAGACCACGCCCATGCCCCCGCTGCCGAGGCGTCCGCGTATCGCGTACCTGCCGATCATCCGCACGTTCACCCCCGCAGGCGCACGGCCAGGGATTTGGAAAAGCCCAGCCGTTCGAGCTTGGCGATGGTGGCCTCCGCATCGTAGGGCACGAAGCGCACCTCCAGGGCCAGGGTTTCGGTGTCCAGGAGCAGGTACTTGGCCGAGGGGTCGCCGTCGCGCGGCTGGCCCACGGACCCGGCGTTGACGATGTGCCGCGCGGCGGGGTCCAGGCGGGTTTCGCCCCGGTGCAGGGAGCGCACCGCCACCTGCCCGCCGCCGTCCTCGTGCAGGGTCCAGAGCCGCAGGTCGTGGGTGTGGCCGCAGAGGCAGACCCGCTGCCCGAAGGAGGCGAACAGGGCCGCGCGCTCCTCGCTCGGAACGTTGTGCAGGTAGCGGGTGGGGCTGTCCGGCGGGCAGCCGTGCACGCAGAGGCAGCCGCGCACCTCCAGCGCGCGCGGCAGGGAGCGCAGGCGCGCGGCCGTCTCCTCCGCGAGCAGCACGGCCGTGCGGTTCAGGGCGTCGCGCGCCACGGGGTTCATGGCCGTGGGGTTCTCGCGCGGGCGCAGGCCCTTCTCGTGATTGCCCAGCAGGCAGGGCGCGCCCAGGCCGAGCAGCAGCCCGGCGCAGGCCTCGGGGTCCGGCCCGTAGCCCACCAGGTCGCCCAGGTGGACCATGTCCCCCCCTTCGGGCGCGCGCCCGAGAACGGCCTCCAGGTCCGCCAACACGGCGGTGAGCGCCTCCAGGTTGGCGTGGACGTCGGAGAGCACGGCCAGGGGCGGCCTCCGGGAAGGTGCTGTCGCAACGGGCTCGGCCATGGCCAGCAGGATACGTGAGCGGCGGCCGATGGGCAACCGGCGGAAAGGAAGCCGGGCCATTGTGTTGCACGGCGCGGGCAAAACAGATACACCCGGAGTGAGTCTTAACACGCACGGATGTCCGAAACGCCATGGCCAAACTCAAGACCCTGCTCCTGCACGCCGACCCCGAGGTGCGCTCCTCGCTCCGGGCCAAGCTCGGCGGCGCGCCATTTCTCCAGGTGCTGGGCGAGGCCGTCACGGCCTTCGAGGCCATGGAGCTGCTGGAGCACGTCAAGTACGGCGCGTTCTTCCTGGGGCTCGACCTGCCCGACGGCGTCTCGGGCATCGAGCTGGCGCAGATGCTCAAGGGCCGCAAGGACCGCCCGGCGCTGATCTTCATCTCCGACGACGAATCCAAGGCCTACGCCGCCTTCGAGCTCGGAGCGCTGGACTACCTCATCTGGCCCGCCACGGACGAGCGGCTGAAGACCACCATGGACAAGCTGGCGGACTTCAAGACGCGCTTCCGGGAGGTGCCCGAGCCCAGCGACTGGGAAGACCCCGAATCCGGCGGGGAGACCACGGACGAGCACACCCTGCGCCTGCCGCTCGATGAGGACGAGCAGGAGGACTTCCTGGCCGCGCTCAAGACGGCCTGGGACTTCTCCCGCGTGCGCAACCCCGAAATCGAGAAGCTGGCCGTGAACCAGGACGGCAAGACCATCCTCATCCCGTACACGCAGATCATCTTCGTGGAGGCCTACGAGGACTACTCCTACGTGCACACCAGCGGGCAGAAGTTTCTGACCTCGCACCGGCTGAAGAACCTGGAGGACCGCCTGGCCCCGCACCGGTTCTTCCGGGTGCACCGCAAATTCCTGGTGAACCTGGACATGGTCACGGAGATCGCCAGCCTGCCCGGGGCGAACTTCATGCTGCGCACCGCGGGCAGGACGCGCATCGAGCTGCCCATCTCGCGGCGCAGGATCGCCAAGCTGAAGCAGATCCTGGGATTCTGACCCCGGGAATGTTGTTCAGGGCCGGGCCGGGCCGCTCACCCCCCGGCAGGGGCCGCTGGCCGAAAGATAACGGCGCGGCGGCGAAATTGGGCGAGAGTGGAAGAGAAGGCAACCTCGGGCAGGGCCCGATGGAGGACGACGACACGATGGACAAGGCCCCAGCGGAACACATCCTCTTCGAGGAGCGGGTCATACGCCCGCTGCCCCAGTTCGTGATGGAGGCGAACCTCAAGCCCGCCGAGGTGGCCGAGCTGCGCGACGCCGCCGCGGACGACCCCCAGTGGTACTGGGAGGAGGCCGCCGACGAGCTGGAGTGGTTCCGCAAGTGGGACCGCGTGCTCGACGAGGACAACGCGCCCTTCTACCGCTGGTTCCCCGGCGCGCGCTGCAACATCGTGCACAACGCGCTGGACCGCCACATCACCACGGCCAACAAGAACAAGCTCGCGCTCATCTGGGAGGGCGAACCCGGCGACACGCGCAAATACACCTATTTCGAGCTCCACCGCGAGGTGAACCGCTTCGCCGGGGCGCTGCGCGGCCTGGGCGTGGCCAAGGGCGACCGCGTGGCCCTGTACCTGCCGCCGCTGCCCGAAACCGTCATCGCCATGCTCGCCGCCGCCAAGATCGGCGCGGTGCACACCTTCGTCTTCGCCGGATTCTCCGCCAAGGCCCTGGCCGGGCGCGTGGCGGACGCGGGCGCGCGCGTGCTCGTCACGGCGGACGGCTTCTACCGCAACGGCCGCGTGGTACGCCTGAAGGAGAACGTGGACGCCGCCCTGGCACTGCCCGGGGGGGAGAATGTCCGCGACGTGGTGGTCGTGCGCCGCACGGGCCAGGACGTGGACATGCGCGAGGGCCGCGACCACTGGTACGGCGAGCTGGTGCGCAACGAGCGGGCCCAGGCCCCCACCGAGGTCATGGACGCGGGCGACCCGCTGTTCATGCTCTCCACCCCCGGGGCCACGGGCAGGCCCAAGGGCGTGGTCCACGCCCACGGCGGCTACATGGTGGGCGTGAGCCGCACCTTCTCCGACGTCTTCGACATCAAGCCCACGGACATCTTCTGGTGCGCGGCGGACCCGGGCTGGATCACCGGGCACACGGCCGGGGTCTATGGCCCGCTGCTAGCGGGCACCACCTCCGTGCTCTACGAGGGCCACCCCGACTATCCCCGCCCCGACCGCCTCTGGTCGATCATCGAACGCTACGGCGTGACCATCTTCTACACCGCCCCCACCGCCATCCGCATGCTCATGCGCCATGGCGAGGACTACCCCGCCGGGCACGACCTCACGAGCCTGCGGCTCATCGGCACCGTGGGCGAGGCCATCAGCCCCGAGGCCTGGGATTGGCTCCACCGCCACGTGGGCGGCAACCGCTGCCCCGTGCTCGACACCTGGTGGCAGACCGAGACCGGCATGCCCATGGTGGCGCCCATGCCCGTGGCCGTGCTCAAGCCCGGCAGCGTGGCCCGGCCGCTCCCGGGGGTGGACGCCCAGGTGGTGAACCCCGACGGCACCCCCGCGCCGGACGGCGCCTCCGGCCACTTGGTCATCGCCCGGCCCTGGCCCGCCATGTTCACCGGCATCGACGGCGACCCGGCGGCCTACCGCGCCTACTGGGAGCGCATCCCGGGGGTCTACTTCGCCGGAGACTCGGCCCGCAGGGACGAGGACGGCTACATCTGGATCCAGGGCCGCACGGACGACGTGCTGATCATCGCCGGGCACCGCCTGGGCACGGCCGAGCTGGAGGGCGCGCTCTTCTCCCACGACGCCGTGGCCGACGTGGCGGTCATCGGTGTGCCCGACAAGCTCAAGGGCGAGGCGGCCAAGGCCTTCGTGGTATTGGCGGACGACTTCGACCCCGAGGACGAACTGGCCGACGAGCTCAAGGCCCACGTGCGCGACGAACTCGGCCCCGTGGCCGTATTGAGCCACGTGGAGTTCCGCGAATCCCTGCCCAAGACCAGCTGCGGCAAGCTGCTCCGGCGCGTGCTCAAGTCCGAGGAATTCGGCCTGGAGCGCGAGGAGGACGTGGAGCCGGACGATTGCTGGATAGCCTGATGGCCCGGCCTAACCGCAACGAGGACGAATATTTTGCCGACGCATGTGCTCATCGTTGACGACGAACGGGTGAACCTGCTGCTCACCGGCAAGATGGTGGAGAAGCTGGGCCATACCTCCCAATGCGCCCAGAACGCCCGCCAGGCCCTGGAGGCCATGGACGCAGGGCGCTTCGACCTGGCGCTGCTCGACGTGCAGATGCCCGTGGTCACCGGGCTGGACCTGGCCCGGACCATCCGCGAACGGGAGGGCGGCGGTCCCCGGGTGCCCATCTACGCCCTCACCGCCCACGCCGACGAGGAGGGTCTGGCCGCCTGCCTGGAGGCGGGCATGGACGGGCTCATCGCCAAGCCCCTGGAGATCGACCAGCTCAAGGAACTCCTGGAACGGTTCTCGCCCGGTCGGGATTGACTTTTCAGGAGAGCCGGGCAGGAGGACAGAGTGAAGCTCTCCACCAGCAACGAGCTCGGCGCGCTGCGCGTGGCCGCCCTGTACGCCCTGGCGGGCGGGTTGTGGATATTGTTCTCCGACATGGGCGCCCGGGCGCTGTTTCCGGATGCCTCCTCCCTGGCCCTGGCCCAGACCTACAAGGGCTGGTTCTTCGTGCTGGTCACGGCCGTGCTGCTGCTCCTTCTGGTGCGGCGGCTGCTGCGCTCGGCCCTGGGGGCGCAGCGCGCCCTGTTCGAGACGCGCGACAAGTTCCACTCCGCCTTCTCGCGGCTGCCCCTGCCCGCCCATGGCTACGACCAGCACGGCAGAAATGTCTTCTGGAACCGCGCCTGCGAGGAGGCCTACGGCTACACTGCGGGAGAGATGCGCGGCCAGAGCCGCCTCAAGCTCATCCTGCTGCCGATGGAGCACACCGCAGCCCCCGCCGCCCCGAAAGAGAGCCAGCGCAGGCGCATGTCCATCCTCACCAAGGCCGGGGCCGTGGTGCCCGTGCTCTCCTCGCACCTGGTGCTGACCCTGCCGGACAACAGCCGCGAGACCCTGATGCTCGACATCCCCCTGCCGCCCGGCCACGCCCGGGACGACGAAGCCCGCCCCGAGCCCCCCGCCCCGGAGTGATCCCGAGCCGTTGCCCCTGCCGTCCTTTCCGGGTAGAGTCCGCCCCGGGGCGGGCAAAGGACGGGGTCCATGAGCGGCAAGACCAACCACGTTGATCCGAAGCGGCCGAAAAAGCGGCATAACTTCAAGCGGGACGCACTGCTCGTGCTCCTCGGGCTGGGCATGGTGGCCGCCGTGTTCAGCGCGGGGGACCGCTTCGCCCTGGACCCCGGCAGCTTCCTCTCGGGCCGCAAGTCCAACGCGCTGGTCCATTTCGCCGGGCCGCTCACCCCGGCCGATCTCAACCTGGAAAAAGCCGAGCTCCGCCCGCTCTACCAATTCGCCGACGCCAACGCCAAGCGCGTCCGCCAGATCGAGATCCACATCGAACGCCAGGACGCCTACGGGCCCCTGCTGCCCACCTCGGAGCTGCGCTTCTACGTCATCACCCGCTACCACGCCGGGGCCGAGGTCACCAGCGTGGTCACCCGGGCGCGCGTCTCCACCCTGGCCAGAAGCCTGCTCCGGCGCGTGCGGGAGGATACCGGGGAATACCTGGAGACCCGCGAACAGCTGCGCGACCACGATATCAAGGGCTTCACCAACACCATGTAGCCCTTGCCCGGGCCGAAGCCCCCGCGTATTGATAGCCCGGAGCAAATCCTTTACAAGAGCCTTCGCCCACGGGCAGAGGAACCAATGGCCAAACAGCAGCACATCCGCAATTTCAGCATCATCGCGCACATCGACCACGGCAAGTCGACCCTGGCCGACCGCATCCTTGAGATCACCGGCCTCGTCTCCGACAGGGACAAGAAGGACCAGTATCTCGACAAGATGGAGCTGGAGCGCGAGCGCGGCATCACCATCAAGGCGCAGAGCGTGCGCATCCCCTACACCGCGCACGACGGCAAAAAATACATTCTCAATCTCATCGACACGCCCGGCCACGTGGACTTCTCCTACGAGGTCTCGCGCTCCCTGGCCGCGTGCGAGGGGGCGCTGCTGGTGGTGGATTCCACCCAGGGCGTGGAGGCCCAGACCCTGGCCAACGTCTACCTCGCCCTGGACCACGACCTGGAAGTCATCCCCGTGCTCAACAAGGTGGACCTGCCCAGCGCCGACCCGGAGCGCGTGGCCGCGGAGATCGAGGAGGTCATCGGGCTGGACGCCCAGGGCGCGGTGCGCGTCTCGGCCAAGACGGGCCTCAATGTGGAGGATGTGCTGGAGCACATCGTCACGCTGCTGCCCGCGCCGGAAGGCGACCCCGAGGCCCCGCTGCGCGCGCTCATCTTCGACTCCTGGTACGACTCCTACCAGGGCGTGGTGGTGCTCTTCCGCATCCTCGACGGCACCCTGCGCAAGGGCGACGACATCCGCATCTTCTCCACCAAGCGCGACTTCGAGGTCACCAAGCTCGGCGTGTTCGAGCCCGAGGCCAAGGATGTGAAGAGCCTGGGCCCGGGGGAGGTGGGCTTCCTCTGCGCCTCCATGAAGGAGCTGGGCGACGCCCCCGTGGGCGACACCATCACCAAGCCCGGCCGCCCCACGGACAAGCCCTTCCCCGGCTTCCAGAAGGTCAAGCCCATGGTCTTCGCCGGGCTCTACCCCGTGGAGCCCGCCGAGTACGAGACCCTCAAGCAGGCCCTGGAAAAGCTCCAGCTCAACGACGCGGCCTTCACCTTCGAGCCCGAGACGAGCCAGGCCCTCGGCTTCGGCTTCCGCTGCGGGTTCCTCGGGCTGCTGCACATCGAGATCATCCAGGAGCGGCTGGAGCGCGAGTTCGAGGCCCGGCTCATCACCACCGCGCCCTCGGTCATCTACAAGGTGCGCACCAAGGAGGGCCAGGACCTGGTCATCGACAACCCCAGCCGCCTGCCCGACCCGCAGAAGATCGAGACGATCTTCGAGCCCTTCGTGCGCCTGGAGGTCCACGTGCCCAGCGAGTTCGTGGGCGCGGTGCTGGCCCTGTGCGAGGAGAAGCACGGCATCCAGAAGGACATGAACTACGCCTCGCAGAGCCGGGTGATCATCACCTACGAGATGCCCTTCAGCGAGATCATGTACGATTTCTTCGACCGCCTGAAGTCGTCCACCAAGGGCTACGCCTCCCTGGATTACGAGATCACGGAGTACCGCCAGGCGGACCTCATCAAGCTCGACATCCTCATCAACGGCGACCCAGTGGACGCGTTCTCGGTCATCGTCCACCGGGAGGACTCCGCACGCATCGGCCGCTCCCTGGCGCTTAAGCTCAAGCGCGCCATCCCCCGGCAGATGTTCGAGGTGGTCATCCAGGCGGCCATCGGCGGCAAGATCGTGGCGCGCGAGCGCAACGCCCCCTTCCGCAAGGACGTCACCGCCAAGTGCTACGGCGGCGACATCACCAGAAAGCGCAAGCTCCTGGAAAAACAGAAGGAAGGCAAGCGCCGCATGCGCCGCATGGGCAACGTGGAAATCCCGCAGGAGGCCTTCCTGGCCGTGCTCAAGGTGGACGAGGAGTAACCCCGCGCCAAGGCGCGCGCCCGCCCGAGCGGGTGAAACCAGAGGACACGACATGACCAGCAAATCTTCCACCCAGGAATGGGTCGAGGCCATTCTCATAGCGGTCGTCCTGGCCCTGTTCATCCGCTCCTTCGTGGTGCAGGCCTTCAAGATTCCCTCGGGCTCCATGCTGGAGACGCTGCAGATCGGCGACCACCTGCTCGTCTCCCGCTTCTCCTACGACATCAAGGTGCCGTTCACCAACATCATCCTCTTCTCCACCGGGGACCCCGAGCGCGGCGACGTCATCGTCTTCGAGTATCCCGAAGACCCCTCCAAGGACTTCATCAAGCGCGTCATCGGCCTGCCGGGAGACACGGTGGAGATCGTGGACAAGCAGGTCTTCATCAACGGCAAGCCCCTGGCCGAGCCCTACAAGCAGCACACGGACCCGCGCATCCTCGGCGCGCCGCACATGCGAGACAACATGAAGCCCGTCACCGTGCCCGAGGGCCACTTCTTCTGCATGGGCGACAACCGCGACGACTCGCGCGACTCCCGCTTCTGGGGCTACGTCTCCCGGGAGGCCATCGTGGGCAGGGCGCTGATCCTCTACTGGTCGTGGGACGGGCCCAACGCCGCCGTCCGCTGGGACAGGCTGCTCAAGCCCGTGCACTGACGCCGAAAGGCAACGGCCCCGGGCTTCCCTGGCGGTATGCATTCTGCTAGGCTTTGCACGGCCGATGCCATCGGCCAGGGCCAGGGCGCCCGCCATGCACCGCCCGGCCCCGGAGCCACCATGCACAACGAGACCCCCGACGCACGCCCAGGCGCGCCCATGGCCCGGACCATGCCCGGCCCCCTTGTCCGGGCGTCGTCGGCCATGCTTCCGGTCTTGCTCCAGGCCGCGATTCTGGCCGCGATTCTGGTGAGCTCTCTCCTCCTCCCCTCCATGGCCGTGGCCGAGGAGCCGGTCCTGGTGGTCCACTTCCACCACCGCCCGCCCTACTACGTGGACATGGGCGGCTCGCTTGGCGGCACCGTGGGCACGGTGGTGAGCCGCGCCCTGCGCCAGGCCGGGGTGCGCCACCGCTTCGAGCTCACCCCGCCCAAGCGCCAGATCCAGGTCATCAAGGAAAACCTGGGCTGCGACTGTGCGGTGGGCTGGTTCCGCACGCCGGAGCGCGAGCGGTTCGCCCGCTTCTCCGCACCACTATTTCGCGGCCAGCCCATGGCCGTGCTGGTCCGCGCGGACGACCCCCACCTGCCCGAGATCGAATCCCTGGAGGGGCTGCTGGCCATGAAGGACATGACCATGCTCGTACGCGACGGGTACTCATACGGCACGGTGATCGACGGGCTCCTGGCCAGGCTCGGCACGCCCATGGCCACCACCAGCGCCGAGAGCCGCAACATGGTGCGCATGATCCACGCCGGGCGGGCGGACTACATGTTCCTCTCCCCGGAGGAGGCCGGGCCGCTCTTGCGCGCGGCGAACATCCCCCAGAACGAGCTGCGGCTCATCGCCCTGCCGGGCATGCCCCCCGGCAACCTGCGCTACCTGATGTACAGCACCAGCGTGCCCGAAGGGATCATCACGCGAATCGACGAGGCCATCCGCCGGATCACCCAGCTCGAAGAGGGGCCATGACCCCTAGGGGTTTCACTCCGCAACCCACAGAAACCCCCTAACTATAACTTGCCTTTCCCCTGGGGCGGGCCTAGGTTTGAGCCCCCATGCACCAACGAGCAATCCCCGTCCGCCTGAACATCGCCTTACTTTTCCTGTTGCAGGTCGT